>NZ_NPJB01000090.1:0-25188 GCF_002251345.1 Prevotella sp. P4-119
ACTCCGCTATTGTCTTCCAGCAAATTTCCTGCATTTTCTGCATCAAAATGTTTGCAAAACTCGTCTATAATACAAAATAATTCTGTAACTTTGCAATCGGTAGTCATATTAAATATTTTTGTAACTAATTGATTTTCACCTATAAAGATACAAAATATTTGTAAGACTACCAACTTTTTACAAGCTATTTATTATCCCGAACTGGGGTATTATTTTATTTTCTCTCAGATAAATGAACTTGCATTCATTTTGTATTGTCTTCGTTTTGCACTATCTTTGCACACATGAAGAAGATACTTTTTCTACACGGATTCTTCGCCACGGGCAGTTGTCCGATGGCGAAGGCATTGAAAGAGGCGTTTGAGGGGACAGCGGTGGTGCTGACTCCCGACCTCCCATTGCACCCCAAGGAGGCACTGAAGGAGATTCGCTCCATCATCGACCGGGAACAGCCCGACTTACTTCTAGGCAACAGCTGCGGCTCTTTCCTTGCCCAGATGCTGGCTCCGGTGGTGGGCATCCCTGCCCTGCTTGGCAATCCGTATTTCATGATGACGGAGTTTCTGAAGGAGCGAATCGGAGAGCATGAATACAAGGCTCCGAGAAGAGACGGCAATCAGCGGCTGGTAATTGACGAGGCGTTGATTAAGGAGTTTGCGGAGTTGGAAGCCGTACAGTTTGACCATTGCACCCCATATTATAAGAATCGTGTGTGGGGACTATTTGGTGAACAGGACACCCTGGCTCATTTCGCCCCTCTCTTCCTGGAGCATTACAACCAAACCTTCCATTTTCCAGGCGGTCACACGCCTACAGAGCAGGAGGTAAAGACCTGGTACGCTCCCCTTGCCAAGAAAATGTTGATGAAGTTTTCAGTAAACTTTTAATCGTTTCACAGAGATAGATAAATAATTATGGAGACATTCAATAATGTAATAAACAGTGGCCAGCTTGTTCTGGTCGATTTCTTTGCTACATGGTGCCAACCTTGCAAGGCGATGCACCCCATTCTGGAGCAGGTGAAGAGTGTGTTGGGCGACCGCATCCGAATCATCAAGGTGGATGTAGATAAGTATGGCGTAACAGCAAGCCAATACCGCATCCAATCCGTGCCTACACTGATGCTCTTCCGCAACGGAGAAGTATTGTGGCGCACAAGCGGTGTGGTAGATAAAGCCGAACTGCTGGCTACGCTTGATCCATTCTTAATATAAAAAGATGAAAAGAATAAAGGAAGAGCAGCGAGTTGTGGAGCAGATGATACGTTTGTACTGCAGGAAGAAGGAGGGCAATAATGAATTATGTCCTGGGTGCCAAGAGTTGCTACAGTACGCTACTGCAAGGCTGGAACGCTGTAAGTTTGGCGATAACAAACCAACTTGCAAGAAGTGTCCCATCCACTGCTATCGCCCTCAGATGAAAGAACGAATGTGCAAAGTGATGCGCTGGGCGGGACCGAGAATGATTTGGTATCACCCGATAGCTGCCATCAAGCATGTCATAAGAGAATTGTAACAATAAGAAAATGAGCATGAAACAGATAGAAACACTCGTCTTTGATTATGGAGGTGTCATCGTGAATATTGATGATGCCTCTGTTGTAAAAGCCATGGAGAGCCTGGGCGTTACGGCGTTCAAGCGACTAATCCATGTCCGCAAGATCAAGAGACTGATGCACCAATATATTAATGGTCTGGTAGCGGAAGCAGAAACTTTGAAAGAGATGCTGAGCCTTTGCCGCAAAGGAACCAAAACAGAGGATATTGAAAAAGTACTTGAAGAGCTGTGTGGCAATCTGCCTGTGGAAAGACTGGAGGCATTGGTCAAGCTTCGGAAACGATACAAGGTCTATCTGCTCAGCAACATCAACGACACGCTTTGGCAGAAATCGGTCAATCAGATGAATCAGCTTGGATATTCCACAGACGAGCTGTTTGATGAAATCTTCCTCTCATACGCCATGCGGAAAGAGAAGCCATCCGTCGAAATCTATGAAGAGATGACGCAGCAGACAGAATTGAATCCTGCCACCACCCTCTATTTCGATGACCGTGCCGAGAATGCCGAAGCAGGCAAGCGTTTTGGTTTTCAGAGCGTACTGGTAAAGACCAATCATCTGGAAGAGCATCAGGAATGGCAAGAAATTAACAAGAATATAAAAGAATAATCTTATGCGCATAATAGGAAACTTACTTTGGTGGCTCTTCGGAGGTCTCGAAGCTGCCATCGGTTATTTTACCGGAAGTCTGGCTCTTGCATGTACCATCATCGGCATTCCCTTTGCGATACAGACATTCAAGATTGGTCTGCTCTGCCTATGGCCTTTTGGTTCTACAGTAAGAGAATCGAATAGTCCAACTGGTTGCATTCGCATTCCGCTGAATTTACTCTGGCTGTTTTTCGGAGGATTGTGGGCTTGCATCATGCATCTGTTCTTCGGCATTCTCTTATGTATAACCATTATCGGCATTCCTTGGGGGAAACAGCATTTCAAGATGGCTGGGCTTTCGCTCGCACCATTCGGCAAGGATGTAGAATTGGGATTTTAAAGAGATAAAAAAGTAGTTGAAAGGATGAATACATTACACAGTTGCCTCGCCTACCATCTCCTTGTCATCAATGCAGTTACATTCATCGTGTACGGCATTGACAAGTATAAGGCTAAGAAGGCCAAGTGGCGCATTCCGGAAGCCACGCTTTTGTTGCTGGCTGTGCTTGGAGGAAGCATTGGGGCATGGATGGGAATGAAAGTCTGGCACCATAAGACGATGCACAAGAAATTCAAATACGGCATTCCTGCTATTCTCCTGATACAGATTGCGCTGATGGCGTATTTCCACATGAATCTTTGAAAACAAATAGTTTGAAGAAAATTATGGCAATGACAATTGATACAACAAACCTCTGTTCGCATCTTCAAAAAAAGTTGTTTGAACCTGAGGGAATATATTATCCTATCTGGCAAGCCATGCAGAATGATGAGGGGTTGACAGCCGTGGTTCGCTCACGACAGCTTCATATTTATCGTAACGGTAAGAAGATTCTCATTCTCGCTGGCAAGGCTCAGCCGAAGATTATCAGAGAGGATAAACTGAACGAATTGATTAAGAAAATAATATAAATGATTAAGGAAGAAGAAGTTATATCTTTTGTATGGCAGCATATTCTGCTGCTCGTTTCGCTCTATGTAATGACTTTCGGAGTCGCAGCATGTGTGCGAAGTCAGTTAGGTTCAAGCGTTATTTCCACCATCCCTTACGTGATGGCTTCGGCAGGTAAGATGCTTGATTACATCCCAGGATGGACTATCGGCGGCTACACCATCATGATGAATGCAATCTTCGTGGTGCTGCAGATTCTGATTCTGAGAAGAAACTTCGAGTGGGTGCAACTCTTCCAGCTCGCTATCGGCTTTATCTTCGGAATGTTCATAGACCTCAATATGGTACTTACACAGTGGATGGTTTCAGAAAATATCCTGGTCAATGCCCTTGTGCAGATTGCCGGTTGCACCATCCTCGGTTTCGGAATTGCCATGGAGGTGAAGTGCGGCTCAGTAACCATGCCTGGCGAGGGCATTTCCATCGCCATTCACAAGGTTACCGGCTGGCCTTTCCCTAAAGCCAAGATTCGGGTGGACATCACGCTCGTGGTCTTGGCCGTCTTGTTCTGTTTCCTGCTTCTCGGTTCATGGAAATGGGAGATCGTGGGCATCGGAACGCTCTTCGCCATGGTCTATGTAGGTGTTACAGTTCGCCTATTCAACAAACATCTTGCATGGTTCGACCGCCTGCTCCACTATCGTCCAGGTTGCCGAAGATATGTTTACGGACTGGCACGATACATAAGAAGACAGATGTAACGTCAAGATTATTTAAGTTCAACGGATAAAAATAGATGAACATGAATTTTCCAGAAATATATTCAGCAACAGGCATGATGGAGCTGATTCAGCAAATCGGCTTCCTCCCTCTCCTTGATAGCGGCATTGAAGGCTTCTCTGCCGAAGACATCGTAGCAGAAGACTGCGGTTACGTAAGACTTCCTGAAGGCGGTTGGGACTGGCCGCTATGGAAATGGAAGGGCGAGATTGTGCAGGAAATGCCATGTATGTACGGAAAGTTTTTTAACAAGAAAGCAGGATTCATCAGCCAGGAATGGTGGCCTGACTTCTGCAACTACAGAAGAAACAAATACCCCCGTCCGGATGAAGAATCGATAGAAGGAGCCATTCTCTGCACGCTTCAATCTACTGGCAGTCTCATCACGAGAGAACTTCGGGCAGCCTGCGGTTTCACGGGCAATGGAATGAGAAGCAAGTTTGACGGTTATCTCACCCGACTGGAAATGGCAACTTACATCGTGACCGAGGATTTCATCTATCCTCGTGACAAGCACAATCACGAATATGGCTGGGGTTGGTCGCTACTCAATACTCCCGAAGATCTCTATGGCAGGGAGGTTTGCCAATGCAACCGCACTCCCCAGGAATCTTATCAGACGATTTTCGAGCATCTGAAAGAAATCCTGCCTGATGCTTCGGATAAACAGATCATTAAATTAATTGGATAAAAATGAGAAAGGAATCAAGAGAAATGGATAGCCAATGGGCATTGGAAGTAATGCATAAGGCTCCGTATATAACGGTCAGTTTTATTGACGAAGACGGCAAGCCTTATGGTTTACCCCTGTCACTCGCATCAGATGATGATGTGAATTGGTATTTTCATGGTGCCTTGGAAGGCAAGAAGCTGGAGGCAATCAAGGCTCATCCTGAGGTTTGCCTTTCAGCCGTAACCCGTTGTGCGCCTACGGTTGGTCCGAAGGACGGCAGTTTCACCCTGCAATTCAAATCAGCCATTGCATTCGGCAAGGCAGAAATCGTGACAGAGGATGCAGAGAAGATTCATGGCCTCCGACTGATCTGTGAACGTTTCCTTCCTCAACACATGGATGCTTTCGACCAGAGCATCGCCCGTTCCTTATCGCGCACGGCTGTTGTTCGCATCACGCTTACTGAGCCACCAACCGGCAAGCGCAAGCAATATGATAAGGAAGGCGTGGAAATGAAATATGGAAGAATGGAATAAATCTCCGATAATGGTAATATCTTCCGAAAACCAGGTATAAGCTCTTTAGGAGAATGTGCGTATCTTTGCAGAAATTTAAAAGCATAGGATTATGAAGGAATTATTCTTTAATACCATACAGGAGTTTAACGACTACATTGGGGTGAAAACGCTTCATCCCTTGGTAAGCGTTGTGCGTGTAGAGAATGCCTCTCCTATACAGGAGGCTGTGCATCACTACGGACTTTATGCCCTCTTTCTGAAGGAAAACAAGGGCTGCAAATTGTCATACGGAAGAACAGAATATGATTTTGACGAGATGACCGTCACCTCGTTTGCTCCAGGACAGTCGATTAAGGTAGAACCCATTCCAGGTGTTCCGTTTGCCAAATATACGGTATTGGCTTTCCATCCCGACCTGCTCAACCGCACCCAGCTTGGCAAAAACATCTCCCGATACGAGTTTTTCGACTATACAAGCAACGAAGCATTACACTTATCCACTGCCGAGGTAAACATCTTCCGTGATGTGCTCTCAATGATTAAGCAGGAACTGCAGCATCCTATAGATAAGCATTCGCGCGAACTCATCGTTTCCAACATCGAGTTGTTGCTGAACTATTGTCTGCGCTTCTACGACCGACAGTTTATCACACGCGAGGAAATAAATCATTCGGTGGTCAAGAAATTCATCTCTCTGCTCGATGAATACATTGCCCAGAAGGCGGAGCATGAAGGTCTGCCTACCGTAGCTTACTTTGCCGACAAATGCTGCTATTCGCCTAAATATTTCGGAGAATTAGTCAAGACCGAGACAGGCAGAACTGCAAAGAGTCTGATTAACGACCGACTGCTTTCTGCAGCCCGCCAACTACTTGATGATGAAACCCTCAGCATTACACAAATCAGCCAGCACCTCGGCTTTGAATATTCTCAGCACTTCGTCCGCTTTTTCAAGGCACAGACGGGAAAGACTCCAAGCGAGTACCGCAAAACTGCATAGATACAAGGAAGCATGTTTTGATAGAAACGGAATAACGGTAATGTCTTCCGAAAACAAGGTATAAGCTCTTTAGAGAAATGTGCGTATCTTTGCACCAGTTTTTTAATCATCAAACAAAAAGGTTTAATATGAAAAGAATGGGCTTGCACATTTACATCATGTTCATGGCGCTGACGGCTATGGCTTGCCAAAGCAATGAGGTAGAAGCTACGCCATCTGACAAATCAGTAAGCACAATGAACATCACAATCAATGGAAAAACGGTTTCGTGCCAGCTCGTTGAAAATTCATCAACAAAAGCACTTCTGGCACAGTTGGAAAAGGGAGACATCACCTACGAGGCTGATGACTATGGCAACTTCGAGAAAGTGGGAAACATAGGCATCAGTCTGCCACAAAACAACGAGAGTATCACCACAACTGCTGGCGATGTGATTCTGTATCAAGGCAATAACATCTGTCTTTATTATGGCACAAATTCATGGACATTTACCCGTCTGGGGAAGATTGAGGGAATGAGCAAGGATGAAATCAAGACGTTTCTCAATGCCGGAGGTGGCAGCGTAAAAGTTAAACTTTCATCAGGTTCTACTACCGGAATAAAGCAAACACTTGCAGACCGGAAGGCTCCAAGCGGAAAATATTCGCTTGACGGGAGAAAGTTTAAACAGGCTCCCAGCAAGGGTGTCTATATTGAAAACGGAAAGAAAATTATAAAGAAATAGAACCATGAACAGATTATTCACATTTATAGCAACAGCCCTCATTTTTTGGGCAGGAAATCTAACAAAAGTAAAAGCAGGAATTATGAACAAAGAGATACAATTAGTACAGGATTGGGACAAGACTTTTCCTAAAAGCGAGAAGGTAAATCATGAGAAAGTGACATTTAAGACCCAATATGGTCTTACTCTTGCAGCCGACCTCTATATTCCGAAGAACGCTGAAGGAAAGTTGCCTGCCATTGCCGTGAGCGGTCCTTTCGGAGCCGTCAAGGAGCAATGTTCAGGTCTCTATGCACAGACCATGGCAGAGCGTGGATTCATCACCATCGCTTTCGACCCTTCGTTTACAGGTGAATCTTCAGGCGAGCCTCGCCGTACGGCTTCTCCCGACATCAATACGGAAGACTTTCTGGCAGCTGTAGATTACCTCAGCATGCGAGATGATGTAGATGCAGGGCGAATCGGCATCATTGGCATTTGCGGCTGGGGCGGAATCGCTCTGAATGCTGCTGCGCAAGACCCTCGCATCAAGGCTACTGCGGCAATAACCATGTATGACATGAGTAGAGTAAGCGGAAATGGGTACTTTGACGCAGATGACAGCGAAGAAAGCCGATATTCGGCACGAAAAGCATGGGCAGAAGCTCGCACAGCCGATCTCAAGAACGGAACATTCACTATGGCTGGCGGCGTGGTTGACCCATTACCGGAGAATGCACCGCAGTTTGTAAAAGACTATCATGCCTATTACAAAACACCACGAGGCTACCATAAGCGTTCGGGCAACTCAAACGACGGTTGGCGCACCACCGGTTGCCAGGCTTACGCCAACACCCGTTTCCTATATTACATCAACGAAATCCGTTCGGCAGTACTCATTGTGCATGGAGAGAAAGCGCATTCCCGTTACTTCGGAGAAAGCGCCTTCAGATATATGATGGATGGGAAAACGGAAGGCTACGACTTCGAAAGAAAGCCCAACCCGGTTCCGAACAACAAACAACTGCTCATTATCCCAGGAGCCTCTCATTGCGACCTATACGATGGTGGTGGGAAAGGATTGATTCCTTGGGACAACATCGAGGAGTTCCTGAAGAAGAATTTAAAAAGATAATACAATGAAGAAAGTAATAATCATCTCGACCAGTTTGCGTACTGGTTCAAATAGCGACATGCTCGCAGATCAGTTTATCGAAGGTGCCAAGGCTGCAGGTCATGAAGTGGAAAAGATTTCGCTTGCAGGAAAAGACATCAAGTTTTGCAAAGGCTGTCTGGCATGTCAGAAGTTGGGCAAGTGTATCATCAAGGATGATGTGAACGACATCATGCAGAAGGTGCTGAATGCCGATGTGGTTTGCTGGGCAACACCTATATATTATTATGAGATGAGCGGACAAATGAAGACCCTCATCGACCGCATGAATGCCATGTTCGCGCTTGACTACAAGTTCCGTGATGTTTACATGCTCACTACGGCAGCCGAAAATGAGCCGGAAGTGCCTAAGCGTGCTGAAGCCGGACTGACAGGCTGGATTGACTGCTATCCAGAGAGCCATCTTGCCGGCACTCTGTTCTGCGGTGGTGTTGACGCTCCACGTACCATTCTAGGCAACAAGAAACTGCAGAAAGCATACGAGTTAGGAAAATCTGTCAAGGGATAGAAACTCAACTATTGATTCTTATGAAAAAATATGCAACATTCATCATATTAACGACTATTTCATTTAATATAATGGCACAACAGAAAATAGTACAGACAGCAGGGCGCACCCAGCTGGGTGAGTTTGCCCCGGAGTTCGCCCACCTCAACGACGACATCCTCTTCGGAGAAGTATGGAGCCGCAATGACCTGCTTTCATTGCGCGACCGCAGTTTGGTAACAATCACTTCGCTCATCAGCCAAGGAATCACCGACAACTCGCTGAAATATCACCTGCAGTCGGCAAAAAACAATGGAATTACTCGCACGGAAGCGGCAGAGATTATTACTCACATCGCCTTCTACGCCGGCTGGCCAAAGGCCTGGGCTGCCTTCAATCTGGCAAAGGAGGTATGGAACGAGGACGTGAAAGGAGAAGATGTCAAGGCTGCATTCCAGCGTGAGATGATATTCCCTGTTGGCGAACCCAACACCGCTTACGCCAAATACTTCAAAGGTAATAGTTATCTGGCACAAATATCCGACAGTCAGATACCTTTCTTCAATGTTACCTTTGAGCCTGGTTGCCGTAACAACTGGCACACGCACCACGCCACAAAGGGTGGCGGACAGATGCTGGTAGGCGTAGCCGGACTTGGCTGGTATCAGGAAGAAGGCAAGCCTGCGCAGGAAATCCTTCCCGGCACAGTCATCCATATTCCTGCCAACGTGAAGCATTGGCATGGTGCCGCAAAAGACAGCTGGTTTGCCCACCTCGCCTTTGAAATACCTGGCGAAAACACATCCAACGAATGGCAGGAGGCTGTAAGCGATGAGGAATATAACAAGATAAAATAGCAACTATATGATTTTACAATTATGAAGAAGATAAAGTTAAGCAATGGCGTGGAAATGCCACAATTGGGTTATGGTGTTTATCAGGTGGAACCTGATCCAACCCTACCCTCACCCAGATTGGCGAGAAATATGGCAAGACTGCTGCACAGGTAGCCTTGCGCTGGCTGTTGCAGAGCGATGTAATCATCAGCCGTGATGTAATCAGCGACATGCACACCACTGAGTTCCACATGATGCTAACTTCCGATCATTAAGGTCATTAAGGATTTCCGGTTATTCAAGATGTCCCAAGTTGTCCCTCAATGCCCCTCTATCTTATAAATAGGGTCCATTAATTATTCGATTATTGCAGATACAGAATATAAAGGATAATTGGCAAGCCAATCCTGCTCTCTATAAGGTGACATAGATAGGCGCACACCTTTTAATCCCTGATTACGTTCCACAAACACCCTCAGACTCTTAGCTTGTAAATTTTCCTCAGCCTTTACTTCTATCGGAATGATTCTTTCCTCATCCTGCACCAGGAAATCAATTTCACCACGTGAATTATCTGCCGACCAATAATAGATTGACAAAGAAGCTTTCTCCTTAAGCTGCTGCAGGACATACTGTTCTGTCAGCGCCCCTTTAAAATCAGAAAACAACACATTTCCTTCCAACAAGCTTTGGATAGGAATATTGCTCATGGCTCCCATCAGTCCCACATCAGACAGAAATAACTTAAAAGCAGAGAAATCTTCGTATGCAGCCAAAGGCAACAGGGCCTTCTTGCAGCGGTTCACCTTATAGATTAACCCTGCATCTTTCAGCCATTCGATGGCGAGCTCAAAATCCTTTGCTCTGGCCCCTTTCTTCACAGCACCATAGATAAATTTCTTGTTTTCCTTGGCGAGCTGGGATGGAATGGATTTCCATACCATTCGGATACGTGGAACTTCTATAGCCGGTGCATGTTTGGAAAAATCACGCTCATACGCTTCAAGGATTCCTTTTTGAATGTTTCTGACTTTAGACAGATTCCCCTCACAGACAAAAGACTGGACTACAGCCGGCATTCCCCCTACCAGATAATACTGTCGCAGACATTCCTCGAATTTATTCCGGAACATGGTTATCATATTCCAATCCTTTTTCATGAGCAATTCCACCATCCTACTTTCACCGATTGCATCCAAAAATTCAAAGAATGTAAGGGGGTATAAATGCATAAAATCTACCTTACCTACAGGAAAAGAGTCATTCTGATGCATCGCAATTCCGAGCAATGAACCTGCAGCTACGACATGATATTGAGGTGCTTTTTCTGCAAAATACTTTAACGCGGTGATGCCCCTGGGCGCTTCTTGTATCTCATCAAGGATAATAAGCGTATTCTCATCAATAGAAACTCCTGTACTCCATTGTATGCTATTAATAATGCGGGAAATATCAAAGTCATGCGCAAAAACTTCCCGGAGCATTTCATTGTCTTCGAAGTTCACATACGCACTATGGTTATAGGCCTCTTTGGCAAATTCTTGCATCAGCCAGGTTTTGCCAACCTGGCGGGCTCCAAGCATGACCAATGGCTTTCGGTCGTTACTTGCTTTCCATTGATATAGGTAGTCGATGGCTTTTCTCTTCATAACTATCTGATTGCTTGATAATTTCTGAATGCAAAGATACATTTTTTATTTCAAACCACGCCAAAAGTCGTCCTTAAAAGTGTAGAAAAGCACAAAAAGTCGTCCTTAAAAGTGTAGAAAGCCACAAAAAGTCGTCCTTAAAAGTGTATTTCCAGTGGTCATATCCTGATAGATATTACCTCTACCTTATAGTCTTCTGTCTCTGTCTGCATCATGTTAAGGACAAAAGTAACAACAAGTACCATTCCCAATCGGAGGGAAGCCAGAAATCAAAATCATGGATCCACGGAGCACACAGAGCACACAGAGCTCACGAATCATCGGAATTACAAACTGCCCTTCCCATCAGGTTAGACAGTTTCCCGTCAAGTCTTCGATAGTTTCTCGCTATTATCTCGTTCGACGTTCGTTGCTCTTTCGTTCGTTTTTCGCTTATTCCTCGTTCGGTCCTCGTTCGGTCTTCGATAGACTAACGAATAACGAACGAGAGACGAACGAGAGACGAACGAGGACCTAACGAGAAGTGAACGAGAAGTGAACGAGAACCGAACGATAACCGGTCGGGTGGCAATCGAGCAATCATGCTCCTTATGTTGCAACCAGTTGGAGGTATTTGGAATAGTACATGTAAACATAAATGAATGATTTTTAGTTGTATGATATATGGTTTTTTGCTAAAGCGCCTTTTTGTTTACGACGCCATCATTTTGGTATTTACAAATGTACAACATCACACCCCCTAAATGCAAATATTCGCCCAATTTTGAGCTGATATTTAATTTTATTTAACTTATTTATAGATTTTTTATATAAATCACATATCAATTCAAGCTAAACATTTCGGTCAAGAGACAATAGTCAGCCAATATAGTGATATATCTTTTGTGCCTAACGAACCCACATAGGCTTCCAGATTATCTGTAATTAATATTTATCTTCAACATCCATCTTTAGTTATTTTTTAGACAATATTGTAGAAGTTGGCACAGCTGCTCATTTTTTAGATCTTTGTGTCATCAGCAATGTTATTACCTCATCCTTCGTTTTCATAGTGTCACCAGTTATATCATGACCTAAAAAACGATGGAGTTCAAAAGATTTCCATACAAAAGTACCAAAATTAAAAAAATCTATGGTACTTTTGTATCAATAATAGCAAGACGCGAATGGTTTTTTATTTTTCAGGAACAGGAAACAGCAAACATGTGGCACAATGCCTGGCGCATGCCACAAAAGAAAAGTGTGTGTCAATAACAGACTGCATGAGGAATGGCGAATTTTCATTTTCCTTATGCAAGGACGAACGCGTCGGATTTGTCACCCCTGTCTATTTCTGGGGGCTCCCCGACATCGTTGTAAGGTTTCTCAATCTGTTGAATATTACAGACTTGCGACATCACTTCATCTACCATGTGGTTACATTCGGAACTTCCACGGGGCAAGCACATTATATGATGCAACAACTACTGAAACATAAAGGCTTGTGGCTTGATGCAAAGTATAATGTGAGGATGGTGGATGTATGGACTCCCCTATTTGACGTGTCGAATCACGAGAAGTGCATGCGAAAAACGGAAGAAGCAGAAAAGACCATTACCCAAATAACGGAATGGGCTGTGGCTCGCAAGGCAGGCAACTTCGATTACCTGCGCCTTCCCCATTGGTTGGCACGCTGGTATTACCTCACCTACGACAGCCAGCGCAAGACCAAGCATTTCCACGTGATGAAAGACAAGTGTATTGGTTGCAATCAATGTGCGCATCAATGTCCAGAACAAGCCATAACGTGTAAGGACGGTTATCCTGTTTGGACAAAAGAGAAATGCACGCTCTGTCTGAAATGTCTGCACCACTGTCCACAGTTTGCCATACACTATGGTCATCAAACCATAAAACATGGTCAGTTCGTGCATCCATAAAATTGCTCACACAAATCACAGATTTACACTTTTTCCCTCCATGTGCCCACCAGTAAAACGTCAGAAATCACAGAAATTCTGGAGCAGCGAAGACAGAGTGAAAGCTCGGTTTCACGATATTGAGTCGCAAGAGAATAAGCCAAAGGCAAATCACGGAAATCACAGAAATTTTTATTTAGTTGTCTGAAAGCAAGAAATAAAACTTAGCGTGTGATCCGTGTGAGGGTTTGACAGTTTACGTGCGTGTGGCAAAAAACTTCCATAGTGGTGCCAACATCAATGCCTGGCAGAACTGACCAGAACGTAGCATCTCATAGACTTCATCTTTATCGCGAAAGAACACTTCCAAATCTTCCGTGGCATCAAGGTGCGTATCGGAAACGAGTTCTACACCCTCTGCCAAATAGGTATAGCACAGATTATTCATCACACTGGGATTTGGAGCCGTAACAAGGAATTGTGTCCACGTTCCACCACCAAAACCTGTTTCTTCTTGAAGTTCACGTTTTGCTGCATCCATAGGATTTTCCCCTTTTTCTACCACACCTGCAGGAATTTCGGTTGAAACAATCTTCAAACCATGCCGCCATTGCCGCTCCAGAATCATCTTACCATCTTTTGTTATGGCAATAACATTAATCCACGTAGGATATTCTAACGTATAATACTCATCGTATATACGACCATCAGGTAACTCAACCTTTTCCACCTTGGCGGTTAGCCAATTGCGCTTGAACAGATATTTCGTTTCAAGCGTTTTCCATTCCATTTCCTTATCACTTCTCATGATGCGTTATCGGATTTTTTGTTCATGCAATATATCTGTTACAAATTTACTCATTCTTTTCTAAACTTATAGTAAGAAGTCGCCTACTACCAAGTGATGGTATCGCCACCATGAAACTGATGCAACCTATCATTCTGATCTGACAGCATGTCGAAACAATGATCACCCGTACAATGGCCTGTATAGAACGTAACGTTGGAATATGTTTCGCGCAGACTGGCAGAAATGGCTTGCAACTGCGTATCGGTTTCGTAGTGTTGATCCAGATGGGAATCTAAAAGATGGAAGCCACCTATTGCCACGTCAAAAGGTTGTTTTACCGTCTCCAGTATGTTCAACAGTCCATTGTGGGCACAACCTGTGAAGAGCACTCCATCCACCAAGAATACGAGTTCGTGATGGAACGCATCGGCTGTAAGACTATCATCCGAAGTACGGATTAAAAGATTTTTATCGCCCAAGGGTAGTGCGTGGTGTTGCATGATATGGGCATAGACCTGTACGGGCCCCACCGTGGTATTGTTATCGACAAAGACAAAACGGTCTTGATACCTATCGAAATCAACATGACTGGTTATGGAATGTTGATAGCGACGCACCGATACATACTCCGCACCAGGAATCTGTGCAGAAAGTATGACCTTAGCTTTGCTGTTGATGGTAAGAAACGCATTCAGTCCACCTATATGGTCGCTATGACCATGGGAAATCAAGCAGTAGTCGATGTCGGATAAATCGATGTCCAACAGTGCTGCATTGCGGACAAAGAGATCCGATGCCCCTGTGTCGAGTAGAAACTTACCCGATGGGCCCTCCATATAGATAGAGAGTCCATGTTCTGTTTCCAGTCGTGCATCATTGGTGCGATTATCGCTCAGTATGACCAATCGGTTATTCATTGTTTTATGTCTTTTATATGATGGGGAATCTCCACGATAACGTGACCCTCGGTTATCAAGGTGTAAAGGTAGTGCTTTTTTTTAAGAAATGATAAAAATGCCACCTTTTTCATGAGTATTTCACAATTATTGGTTATCTTTGTATGATATAAGTTACATTGATACCATTCATTAGGCATAACAGTTAGCAGAAATGAAAATGAAGAAGATTTTATTAGGAATGGCTGTCGCGCTGACGCTGACGGCATGCAACGAGAACAAGCAACAGGTAACGACCGCAACAGATACTGCAAAAACGGTGACCGATGTGATGATGAGTCGCAGAAGTATCCGCGCATACAAAGACTCTGTCATCAATCGTGAGACCCTGAATGAGATTCTGAAATGTGGTATCAATGCCCCAAACGGTCAAAACCTACAGTCGTATGAAATCAGAGTGATTGACTCTCCTGCCCTCATCGACTCTATTACGCAAGCCGTAGTAAAAGACAATCCGAAGATTGCTGAGCGTAAAGGTTTTAAGAACATCTTTGTGAATGCTCCCTGTGTGATCTGCATCGCCAACAATACCGAATACGACATGTCGCAGATAGACTGTGGACTGCTGGGTGAGAATATCATTCTCTCGGCATGGGATAAAGGTATCGGTTCATGCTGTCTGGGAAGTTCTGCACGCTGGATACAAGATTCTCCATCTGCCAAGCCATTCCTTGACCGCATGGCATTCTCCAAGGGTTATCAGCTACTCTACTGTATTGCCTTAGGTTATCCATCAGAGACTCCAGACGCAAAGCCAAGACGCGATGACATGATCAGATATATGGAATAAGAACCTGATAAGCATTCGGACAACAAAAGACACGATGATACGACTCACCTATCTCTTCCACAGCGGTTTTGTTTTGGAAACAGACCATTGCGTGCTAGTATTTGACTACTGGATGGATCCTGCCCAAAAGATGGAGCGCTTTATTGGACCACAAAGTCAGAAACCAATATATGTCTTTGTCAGTCATTTCCACGAAGACCACTTCACGAAAGAGATCTTCACATGGAAAGCCACCACGCCTGATATCACCTATATTCTATCAAAGGATATTCTGAAGCATCATAGAGCGTGCAAAGAGGATGCTGATATGTGGATGACCAAGGGTATGGTGTGGAACGACAGCCATATCCAAGTGACTGCTACTGGTAGTAACGACAGTGGGGTCAGTTGGATAATAGAGACCGCCGATTACCGCATCTTCCATGCAGGTGACCTCTGCAACTGGTTTGCCCGTTTTTTGGCAGAGGGCACTCCTGAAGGAAAAGTGTATAGCGAAGAATGTGACCAATGGATAGAGCCTGTGGCAGAAGAGAAGCAGTTTTTGGGCGAGTTGAAAGACATCAAGAAGATTGCCGATAGCTTCGATGTGGTTATGTTCCCCATAGATGGTCGTATTGGCAATGGATATACATTAGGAGCACGCCAGTTTATAGAGCGCTTTAAAGTAGGATTATTGGTTCCCATGCACTTTGTGATGAGCGGTTTTGACTCTGCCTGGCGCATGGAACCATTCTGCCAAGAAAAAAAAGTTCCGTTTTGGTGTATCAGAAACGAGGGAGATAGCATCACACTCGCAGACCATCTCGTCATCAGACAGACTGCACCAGAAGACCTGCCACGCCTCAAGGAGATTTTTGCCATTGCCCGGAAATTCATGAGTGAAACAGGCAATCCAGGGCAATGGGACGAGAACTATCCTGGTGATCAACTCCTTCGTGAGGATATGGATAATGGCGACAGCTATGTAATACAAAAGGGCAACACCATTGTTGCCACCTTTGTATTACGTGGTGGAACAGATCCCACCTACAATGTCATCTACGACGGACAATGGTTAAACGATGAACCGTATGCTGTCATCCATAGGGTGGCAAGTAGTGGAGAGGTGAAAGGGGTTATCCGAGTTGTACTGGACTTTGCACGCCGGCAATATCGGAACATCCGAGTTGACACACATGCCGACAACAAAGTGATGCAACACCTGATGCAGAAAGAGGGATTTCGATACTGTGGCGTTATCCACTGCTGGAACGGTACAGAGCGACTGGCATACCAGTATGTGCAATAGTAAAAGGTGGCACACGTGAAACTAAGAAATAGTTTATTTTCTATTAAACTTTCACTATCTTTGAAATGACACTACAAAACAATGCCCGACCATAGATGAAGCATATTCGTCAATGGTCGGGCATTAAGATATGTAATAATGTGTATGTCTTTATTCTGAAAGATGGAATTTAGATACCTCGCTAACGGTATTGATTTCCAAAAGTTTTGTTCCACCACCATCGCTGATGTTTCCCGATAGGTAGGCAATCTTGTCGTCAGCCTGAAGATAACCTTTCTGACGAAGCATGCGAACCGCAGCTTGGAAAAGACGCTGCTTAGAGATATGGTCTTTCTGGAAAACAGGAATAACACCATACGACAGGTTGAGCAAACGCTGAAGTTTCTCGTTATAGCAAACAGCAAGTACGGGGTTGGGACCACGGAATGCAGCCAAATCACGGGCAGTCCTGCCACTTATCGAATCGATGATAATACCTTTGACACCCAAGCGTTCTGTTGCCTCAATGGCACTATGCGCCATAAATTCACGAATGTCGCAGTTGGGAGACAGAGGAACCTCGATATCGTTCTCGCGCAATTTGTCACATTCAGCCTGTTCGGCAATGGTCGCCATGGTTTGTACAGCCTCAACAGGATATTTTCCGCTGGCTGTTTCACCACTAAGCATCAATGCGTCGGTACGATAATAGATAGCATTGGCGATATCGGTCACCTCAGCACGTGTAGGACGCGGATTATTGATCATGGTATGCAGCATCTGGGTTGCCACGATAACAGGTTTGCGTTTCTGCACGCACTTACGGATAATCTGACGCTGAATACCAGGAATACGCTGAATGGGAATCTCTATACCAAGGTCACCACGCGCAATCATGATACCATAGCTGGCATCGATAATCTCATCGATATTATCAACACCCTCTTGGTTTTCAATCTTTGAAATGATCTTGATATCAGAATGATAAGCATCGAGAATCGCCTGTACGGCACGAACATCGGCAGCAGAACGCACAAAACTATGAGCAACGAAATCGATATCTTCTTCGATAGCCAACATGATGTTATGACGGTCTTTGTCGGTCAATGCAGGCAGGTCGATATGACGTCCCGGTACATTGACACTCTTGTGGCTACCCAGTTGTCCATCATTCTGTACCTGTGCAATAACAGCAGGTCCGTTGATATCCAGTACCAACATATCGAGTGCACCATCATCGAAGAGAATGTGGTCGCCCACTTGCACATCGTTGGCAAAATCAACATAAGAGAGATTGATGATATCATGCTCTGTATCCACTTCAGGACGACCGAAGATCTTCACCACATCGCCCGTTTTATAATCAATCGGCTGGTCACAACCGGTAGTGCGTACCTCAGGACCTTTAGTATCAATGAGCAAGCCAATATGGTGGCTCACAGCACGTGTATTGCGGATAATCTCACGCAGACCGTCTTCTGAAGCATGGGCGGTATTCATGCGCACCACGTTCATACCGGCATCAAAAAGTTGTCGAATAAAATCCTGACTGCATCTGCGGTCGCTGATGCTGGCAACAATCTTTGTCTGTTTCATATATAGATATTAATTAATGTATATTCTTGACGTAAGTAACGAGGGGGGATGCTTGCATAGGAAAAGCAATACCAACCGACTAAGATTTTGCAAAGTTAGTCTAAATTACGAAAATTACAAAATAAAATAGCTGCAAACTGTCGATAATTCGATTTTTTGCTTTAACTTTGCATCATATTAACAAACACCTAATATGGAAAAGCATGATTTTGTGACTATTGCCAATCTCACACGAGAAAAAATTCTCTATATGATTGAGATGGCACAGGAGTTTGAGCGCCATCCCAACCGCGAGTTACTCAAAGGAAAGGTTGTGGCTACACTCTTCTTTGAACCTTCCACCCGCACCAGACTTAGTTTTGAAACAGCAGCCAACAGACTCGGAGCACGCGTCATCGGTTTCGCAGATCCGAAGATTACCAGTGGTACAAAAGGCGAAACGCTGAAAGATACCATTTCTATGGTTGCCAACTACGCAGACGTTATCGTGATGCGCCATTATATTGAAGGCGCTGCACAGTATGCTGCGGAAGTTACCGATGTGCCCATTGTCAACGCGGGCGACGGTGCCCACCAGCACCCCTCACAATGTATGCTTGACCTTTACAGTATCTACAAGACCCAAGGTACCCTTGACAACCTCAACATCTACCTGGTGGGAGACTTGAAATATGGACGTACCGTCCACTCCCTTCTGATGGCCATGCGTCACTTCAACCCCACATTCCATTTTGTGGCTCCGAAAGAACTTGCCATGCCGAAGGAATACAAAATCTATTGTGAAGAGCACGGCATCAAATATCAGGAGCATACCGCTTTCAACGAGAAAGTCATTGCTGATGCCGACATCCTCTACATGACACGTGTACAGAAAGAACGCTTCTCAGACCTTATGGAATACGAACGTGTGAAGAATGTATATATCCTCAACAACGATATGTTGAAACTGGCAAAGCCCAACATGAAGATTCTTCATCCCCTGCCACGTGTCAACGAAATTGCATACGATGTTGACGACAATCCACATGCTTATTATATCCAACAGGCAGGCAACGGACTCTTTGCGCGCGAAGCCATCTTCTGCGATGTGCTCGGCATCGATTTGTACCAAGTAAGAAACGATCAAACCATTATCCCATGAACAAAAACGAAATGTTGGTTGCCGCCATCGAAAACGGCACCGTAATAGACCACATACCTTCTGAGAAAACATATCAGGTGGCACAGTTGCTCAATCTTGACAAACTTAGTTCTACCGTCACTATCGGCTATAACTACAGATCGAAGAAACTCGGCAAGAAAGGTATTATTAAAGTAGAGGACAAATGGTTTACCGACGAAGAAATCTCACGGTTGTCGGTCGTAGCACCTAATATTGTGCTCAATATCATCCGTGACTACGAAGTAGTAGAGAAAAAAACGGTATGTACACCCGATGAGATCAAAGGCATTGTGAAATGCAACAATCCAAAGTGTATTACCAACAACGAACCGATGCCTACTTATTTCCATGTCACCAACGGCATCCTCACCTGTCACTATTGCGAAAAGGAACAAGATATTAATAAGGTGGAACTGGTATAAGCCATTCCCCACCCTTTTGACCATATCACCCCCGACAATCGCCACACAACAGAGCGACTTGTCGGGGGTTTCTGCATAACGCCAAGCGTTTGGCGTATGAAAACATCACATTTCACACAATAAATCCGCCCCGCACTCGTTATACTGATAATGAAACTGCAAAGAGTCATCATCACTATACTCGCACTACTCACCTATTCATGGGCAGAGGCACAGTCGTTCTCACTATCGGGAAAAATTCTCGATGAAGACGGTCACGGCCTACCCTTGGCAACAGTCAGTTGTCAGGAGCAACATGCCACAACCATTGCCAATTTCAAAGGCGAATATTCACTCCATCTTAAATCGGCAGACTCTGTCAAGGTGCGTTTTTCGATGATTGGCTACCAAACCAAGACACGCACCCTACGCCGTCCCAAAGGACGTCAACGCATGGTAGTGACGCTTTACCCTGCCACTACACTCAACGAAGTTGTAGTGACACAACAAAAGCGCCAAACCAATACCATGCAACAACTGAAATCCGATGCTGTCCGCCATGCACCATCAACAGCAGGCAACGGCATAGAGGAACTCGTTCAACAGCAAGCAGGCGTCTCCACCCATAACGAACTGTCGAGTCGATATAATGTCAGAGGCGGTTCGTTTGACGAAAACTCAGTATATCTGAATGGTACGGAAATCTACCGTCCCATTCTGGCAAAAACCGGGCAACACGAAGGACTCTCCATTATCAATTCAGACCTGGTCGATAAGATAGGATTCTCGTCGGGAGGTTATGAAGCAAAATATGGCGGTAAGATGTCCAGCGTGCTCGACATCACCTATCGCAGGCCGCAACAATGGGAAGGCAATATACAAGCAAGCCTGTTAGGTGGATCAGCTTATGTGGGCTATGGCAACAAGCATTTCTCTATGTCTCATGGGTTGCGTTATAAAACCAACAGATACCTACTGGGCAGTTTGGAAACAAAAGGAGAATATAAACCACGATACCTCGACTACCAAACCTATCTCAGTTGGCGTCCAAACCAACAATGGGAAATTGAGGCATTAGGAGACTATTCAGAAAACAGATACCACTTCACACCCACAGACCGAGAGACCTCATTCGGAACAATACAGAACGCAAAGACCTTCAAAGTATATTTCGACGGACAGGAGCGTGATCTGTTTCGTACTGCCACAGGAATGACTTCCGTCAGTTTTAGTCCCTCCAATAAAACCATAGTGCGTCTGCAAGGATCAGCCTTCCATACCCGCGAGCAGGAACGCTATGACATACAGGGACAATATTGGCTCGATGATACACAGACTTCTGAAAACCTCGGAGTAGGCACCTATCGGGAACATGCCCGCAATTACCTGACTGCTCATGCAGAACAACTCCAACTGACAGCATCCCATCGCAACAGCCGCCATCATTGGGAAGCAGGTTTCACAATGAAATGGGAGCACGTCAAGGAGCAGTCGAAAGAATATGAGATGCGTGACTCCAGCGGCTATAACATCCCCCATAAGAGCGACCGCCTTGACATGATTTACTCGATGAGCAGTCGCCAACAAGTGACATCCACCCGAACAGAAGCATACCTACAAGACCAGATAAAATGGCAGTTGGGCACCGACAGCCATCAATCCTATTGCACCTTGAATATCGGCTTAAGATGGGCAAGATGGAATTTCAATAGCGAGTCAACACTATCTCCGAGACTGAGTTTTGCCATTATACCAGCCTTCAATTCCGACATGACATTTCGTTTGGAAACAGGCATCTACTACCAGTCACCTTTTTATAAAGAGATGCGCGATACGACCACCGCCAATGGTGTAACGACCGTGGCGCTCAACAGTCATATCAAAAGTCAACGCTCCATCCACATCGTAGGTGGATTCGATTATCAGTTCCGCATGTGGGGACGACCTTTCCGATTCACAGCAGAAGCCTACTATAAGAAATTAGACCACCTTATTCCATATAACATGCAAAACATGAAAATCGTCTATGAGGGTAATAACATCGCCAAAGGCCATGCCACAGGAATCGATTTCAAACTCTTTGGTGAGTTTGTTCCAGGCACAGACTCATGGCTGACCCTCTCGCTGATGAGTACCCGACAAGACATCAATGGTATCAGCACACCATTACCCACCGACCAAAGGTGGGGTGTCAACCTTCATTTCACAGACTATTTCCCCGGTACCGAACGATGGAAGATGACGCTTCGCCTTGCTTTCACAGACGGACTCCCCTTTGGTGCGCCACACCGCGGATTAGAACAGCAGCAATTCCGTGCGCCAAGCTATAAGCGAGCCGACATCGGAATGAACTATCTGATAGCAGGACAGACCTCATCCAAGCGCAAGGGTCTGCGCCATATCTGGCTCGGTATAGACCTGCTCAATGTGTTTGGTACAGCCAATGTCAGCAACTACTATTGGGTAACCGATGTGACCAATCAACAGTATGCAGTCCCCAACTATCTTACGGGCAGACAAGTAAACGGAAGAATCACAATCGACTTTTAATTAGTGTTAATTCATTGGTGTTTTTCGTTTCCGTAACTTTTTATTAGTATCTTTGCAGCAGATTTAAATACATTAATTTAAAACAACATGAAAATTTCGCACATTGAGCATCTGGGCATCGCAGTCCAGAGCATCGAAGAGAGCCTCCCTTACTTCGAAAACGTATTGGGACTCAAGTGTTATGCCGTTGAAACGGTAGAGGATCAGAAAGTTAAAACCGCATTCTTGAAGTGTGGTGAAGTGAAACTCGAACTGCTGGAGCCGACATCACCCGAAAGCACTATCCAGAAGTGGCTTGACAAAGGCAACAAGGGTGTACACCACGTAGCTTTCTGTGTAGAAGACGGTGTTGCCAATGCATTGGCAGAGGTTAGCGAAAAGGGCGTTCGTCTGATTGATCAGGCTCCCCGTAAAGGTGCTGAGAACCTCAACATTGCATTCCTCCACCCCAAATCAACCGCAGGTATCCTTACCGAACTTTGCGAACACTAATAGATCATTCAAGTTAAGAATCAAAATACAATTATGTCTAAACAGTTAGAAAAAATCAAGCAGCTCATCGAGAAGCGTGAGAAAGCTCGTCTCGGTGGTGGTGAGAAAGCCATCCAGAAGCAGCACGACAAAGGAAAATATACAGCACGTGAGCGCATTGAGATGTTGCTCGACAAAGGCTCTTTTGAAGAATACGATATGTTCAAGGAACACCGTTGCCACAATTTCGGCATGGAGAAGAAGCAGTTCCTTGGCGATGGTGTAGTAGCCGGTAGCGGTACTATCGACGGTCGTCTGGTATTCATCTTTGCCCAGGACTTCACAGTTCATGCAGGTTCTCTCTCTGAGACCATGAGCCAGAAGATTTGCAAAGTGATGGACATGGCCATGAAGATGGGTGCTCCCCTGATTGGTATCAACGACTCAGGTGGTGCCCGTATTCAGGAAGGTATCAACGCTTTGGCAGGTTACGCAGAAATCTTCGAGCGTAACATCCTCGCTTCGGGTGTTATCCCACAGATTTCAGGTATCTTCGGTCCTTGCGCAGGTGGTGCAGTTTACTCTCCTGCTCTTACCGACTTCACTCTGATGATGGAAGGCACCTCATACATGTTCCTCACAGGTCCAAAAGTAGTAAAGACCGTAACAGGTGAAGATATCGACCAGGAGCACCTCGGTGGTGCAAGCGTTCACGCTTCAAAAAGTGGTGTAACCCACTTCACCGCTAAAACAGAGGAAGAAGCTATTGAAATGCTGAAGAGCCTGTTGAGCTATATTCCATCTAACAACATGGAGCAAGCTCCTCGCAAGGAGTGCAACGACCCCATTGACCGTTTGGAGGATTCCCTCAACGAGATCATCCCTGAGAATCCCAATGAGGCATACGATATGTACAAGGTAATTGGTGCTATCATCGATAATGGCGAGTTCTTTGAAGTACAGCCTAAGTTTGCTAAGAACATCATCGTAGGTTTCGCTCGTTTCAATGGTCAGAGTGTCGGCATCGTAGCCAACCAGCCTTCTTGCTATGCAGGTGTGCTTGACGTAAATGCTTCACGTAAGGGTGCACGCTTTGTACGTTTCTGCGATGCATTCAACATCCCCATTGTATCACTCGTTGACGTACCAGGCTTCCTTCCCGGCACAGGCCAGGAGTACAACGCAGTCATTCTGCACGGTGCTCAGTTGCTCTACGCTTACGGTGAAGCTACAGTACCCAAGATTACTGTTACCCTGCGTAAGTCATACGGCGGTTCTCATATCGTTATGGGTTCAAAACAGCTCCATACCGACCTCAACTACGCATGGCCTTCAGCTGAAATTGCTGTTATGGGAGCAAGTGGTGCTGCTGCTGTTCTCTATGCGAAGGAAGCTAAAGCCAAGAAAGAAGCAGGTGAAGATGTTAAGTCATTCATTGCCGAGAAGGAAGAAGAGTACAACGAACTCTTTGCCAATCCTTATCAGGCAGCAAAATATGGCTATATTGACGACGTGATTGAACCACGTAACACTCGTTTCCGCATCTGCCGTGCGCTTGCTCAGCTTGCCACCAAGCGTGATGCACTGCCCGCTAAGAAGCACGGTAACATTCCGATGTAAAATATCCCGTCTATGAAGAATGAAGTATATGCAGCTATTGCCATGGCTCTTCATGAGTTCAAAGGCAATAATGTCCACGACAAAGAGTCATGCATCATCACTATTGATGACAAGCAGACCCAGTGGAATGGATATGCTCTGACTATGACAGAACATCCCTAAACACAAAGCGCGATGAAAAAAGAATACAAATATACAATTAATGGCAACAAGTATGAAGTAGCCATTGGTGACGTTGTCGAGAACATGGTTACCGTCAATGTCAATGGTGAAGAATACAAAGTGGAAATGGAACCAGAACCTGAAGTGGAGAAGGTTGTTGTGAAGCCTGTTGTGGCAAAGCCCACAGCAGTTCCATCAGAAGCTCCATCAGGAAGAGCCAACTCCAACAATGCGCTTAAGGCTCCACTGCCAGGTGTCATCACAGAGATTCGCGTCAATGTAGGTGACGAAGTACAGGCAGGCGACGTAGTCTTGGTATTGGAAGCTATGAAGATGGCTAATAATATCGAGGCAGAGAAGAGCGGTAAGATTACCGCAGTATGCGTTCAGCCTGGACAGAGCGTCATGGAAGATGATGCACTTGTAGTAATCGAGTAATCTCTATTCATACTAAATAAAGGAGGGAGCCTCTACTGTGAAGTGAACCCCGAAAGTTAGACAAAAAACTTTCGGGGTTTATTATGCAAAAGAGAAAGAAGCATGGTTATGCAGAATGTCTGAAGTACATGCAAATGATCAAAGAAGGAACATCCATTCATGCAA
>NZ_NPJB01000091.1:0-751 GCF_002251345.1 Prevotella sp. P4-119
TGAGCGTGATGCTGCGTGAGGCATTGGTGTCGCCATCGCTCCATCGGTTGAACTGGTAACCTTCGGCAGGCGAGGCACTAATCTCCACCGACTGACCCGCAGGGTAGCGACCTGCACCGGTCACCGTGCCACCGACTGAGGGATTGGCGAGGAGCTTGACCTCAAACTTCCCGTCGGAGGGAGTCACATCGGGGACAGCGGGAGTGACGGGAGCTACCGAACCGTTGCCGTCGGGAGTGAGAAACACATCGGCGCTGCTGCCGTAGCTCTTGCACGCCTTGGTGAACGCATCGTCCGTCTTGTACGCCTGCAACATGCTGTTGTTGTCGATGAGGTATTGGGTCGATACCTTGGTCTTGCCGTAGTCGTTGCGACTGTGTACCCAGGCAAACACACCGTCGCCCTCGTCCGCACCATGGGCGAGGAAGCCCTCCTTTGCAGCGAATCCCACCTTGTCAACGAGATCCCAGAGCTTCGCAGTCGATTCCTTGTCGAGCACTACGTAGCTTGCACTGAAGGCGCAGTAGGGAATCTGAGTTTCCGCGTTCAGACGCTGCAACACCTTGTAGAAGCTGATCTGGTCGCCGTAGTCGAACTCCGGATTGTTGGTCACCACCGCCTTGGCGAAGTCCTTCACCGTGGTATTCTCGTCGATGGCGAGACCTCCGAGGTTGATGCTGGTCACCGCCTTGTCGCCAGTACCCTTCACCGAGATAGAGGGCAGCGTGCCTTGGGTGATCTGATAGGGAGC
>NZ_NPJB01000092.1:0-11544 GCF_002251345.1 Prevotella sp. P4-119
GTTAGGTGGTGGAAATCATTTCATTGAGTTACAGAAGGATGAAACAGGTACACTATGGATTATGATCCATTCTGGTTCCAGAAATCTTGGAAAACTTGTCGGTGATTACTATAACGAGAAGGCAAAGGTGCTCAATGAGAGATGGTATTCTGTGGTTTCCCCAGATATCCGTCTACCATTCCTTCCTTTACGAACTGATGAGTTCGATGCATACTGGCGGGAAATGAAGTATTGTGTTGACTTTGCCCTCTGTAACCGCAAGTTGATGATGGAACGCATCGAAGAGGTCATCAAGGATGCTATTCCAGAGATTGAGTTTGAGCCGATGATTAATATCGCTCACAACTATGCAGCATGGGAGAACCACTACGGTCAGAATGTCATCGTACACCGAAAGGGAGCAACTCTGGCCCGTGAGGGAGTCATTGGAATCATTCCGGGCTCACAGGGAACTGCATCCTACATTGTGGAGGGGCTGGGCAATCCTGAGTCATTTTGCTCATGCTCTCACGGAGCCGGGCGAACGATGTCACGTACTGCTGCCATCCGTGACCTCAACTTGAAAGAGGAAGTGGAACGATTGGATGCCCTGGGCATCATTCACGCGATCCGCAATCAGGATGACATGCAGGAAGCCTCCGGTGCATACAAGGACATAGAAACAGTCATTGCCAACGAGGCGGACCTTGTAAAAGTAAAAACACGACTTCTTCCGGTAGCGGTGATTAAAGGGTAAAGTCATTATACGTATAGATACAGGCATAGTATGATTCAATTGTAGTAACTTTGCACTGTCAAAACGGAAAATTGAGTTCTTTGAAACATCAAATAGTGGCTGCCGTAGCGACGGACTTCTTCGACAGATCCCGCGCTTTCAATAGGCATAATAATAGAGCCGTTGCGATAGTTGCGCCACTTTTTATATAATCAGTTGCCGTAGTGGAGGAATACTTCGAGATCCTGATGATGGTGTCAAACCCGATGACAGCCAGAATGTAAGCTTGGAAGCAGCTATCATCTAAGGAGTGCGTGTAAGCTCACTGGTCACAGGGTTTAACCTGCCTCTAACGCTTGTTGCACTGATTTTAAATAAACCGATATAAGGAGATTATTATATGAAGTTTAACACAATGATTAAGGAACAATCGATGACTCTGAACCATGAAGGTGCAGAAGCATTCGGACTGTCAGCAGAAATGGAACTGTATACCGCCGTCGTTACAGCATCCTTGAGTGACAAGTTCTATGAGACGGCAAATGAACGGATTAAGCGTATTGCCGAACTTGTTGGCAAGTGCGATGCTCGTTTTGTTGCTCAACTGGCTGTATATGCGCGCAGGGAAATGAATCTGCGCTCTGTACCCCTTTTCCTTGTAGTTGAACTGACAAAACATCATAGCGGGGATAATCTGGTAAGTCGTACCATTGAAAAGGTTGTCCTTCGCGCAGATGAGATTATGGAGTTGTTACACTGTTATCAGTGGCGCAACAGCCAAAACACTACTTGTACTGAGGCAAGTGCGCCAAAGAAAAAGCTCGCCAAACTATCACATCAGATACAGGTTGGACTGCAGAGAGCATTCAATAACTTCGACGAATATCAGTTTGCAAAGTATGACCGTAACAATCTGGAGGTGAAACTTCGGGATGCACTTTTTATTGTTCACCCCAAAGCAAAGGATGATACACAGCAGAAACTGTTTGACAAGATTACAAGCAAGACTTTGGAGACTCCATATACATGGGAAACAGAGTTGTCTGCGCTTGGACAACAGGAGTTCGAATCTGATGTAGACAAACAGATGGCTTTCACAAAGAAGTGGGAAGAGCTCATTGACAGCGGCAAACTGGGCTATATGGCAATGCTACGCAACCTTCGGAACTTCCTTGAAAATGGCATTTCTAGAGAATCACTAACAGATGTTGCCAATCGACTTAGCGATGAACGGGAAGTAATCCGTTCAAAGCAGTTCCCCTTTAGATTCCTTTCGGCGTATCGTGAGGTAAACCGCGTAGAGAATAAAAAGACGCAAGTTATATTTGAGGCACTTCAGAAGGCCGCTCTTGCAACTACTCAGGACAATGGCGCCGAGGACAAACAGCTGTTGCTCAATGCCCTAGAAAAGGCAGTTCTCGCTACAAGCAATAATATAGCTGGGTTTGATGAACATACTCGCGTATTGTTGGCATGCGATGTCTCTGGGTCAATGTATTCTCCGATAAGTCCTAAAAGTTCTGTGAAGAACTATGACATAGGGCTAGTGCTTGCTATGCTGCTGAAAAATCGTTGCAAGAACGTTGTCAGCGGAATCTTTGGAGATGAGTGGAAACTGGTGAATCTGCCTTCTACAGGCATTCTAAGCAATGTTGAAAAGATGTATGAGCGTGAAGGCGAAGTGGGATACTCAACAAATGGCTATAAGGTCATAGAATATCTGAACAGGGAGAAAATAGTATTGGATAAGGTGATGATGTTCACCGATTGTCAGATGTGGGATAGTTATGGTAATATACACTCCATTAGCAAAGAATGGGATAAGTATAAGCTGATAGCACCTAATGCAAAACTGTACCTCTTTGACCTTAGTGGCTATGGTACAACTCCGCTTAACATAATTCGTGATGATGTTACTCTCATAGCAGGTTGGAGCGACCGTATCTTTGAAATGCTTGAAGCAATAGAAAAAGGCTCTAGTGCTATAGAGGAAATAAAGAGAATTGAAGTATGACAAGAATAGGCGGTTGCCGTAGCAACGGGTGACTTCGGAATGTTTAGATACCAGCTCAGACCCATCGCGATTGTTGCACTGCCTTTTTTTTTTTAATTCATTGTCTGCGTTATCGCGGTTTAACCTTTACTGGTGCTGAAAGTGCGGAATGGTCAAGCAATCAAATCCAAGAAATCCAGTGCAATTTTTCGCAGAATACCCAAATACGCGCATTTGGGAAGCCTGCTGCGAAAAATTCCTCTGGATAAGGAGCCAGCGACTGGTTATTGGTGGATTGCGCATTCTGCTAACTTTGCACCCGTAAAGGTGTTAAGAACCGAATAACCCTGACAGGAAAAAACTGCGAGATGTCAGGCGGTCAAGATGCAGCACAACGTAAATCGCGTTAAATTGCATCAAAGATGCCATAGAATACCGCTATTTCAAAATTTATTCGTACCTTTGCACGCAATTAGTATCAGTATGCTCAAGCAGATAGTAGTAGATAAGGTCATGGCACGACAGCTGTGGAAGTTGGGATTCAAGGAACCCACTTTATCTTACTATAATGTGGATGGCCAGTTACAGAATGCCGAAGGCGACACCCTGGAACTGAAAGATTACAATGCCCCCAAGCAAACGCGCGGTCGCGGTGCCAGATGCTATGCAGCACCGACTTTGTCAGCCGTCCAGGACTGGCTGCGCCGGAAGAAGCACCTCGAATTATTGGTCAGCCGCGATACTTTCTTCCAGAACACGGGCGACTATTATTGCCGTCTCATCCGGCTTTCCGATGGGTTAAGCCGTGATACCCATCCCCGCAAGTCCTACGACCAGGCCCTGATGGACGGCATCAAGCAGGCTCTCGCGCTCCTTTCTTGATATTATTTTCGCACTTTTTTCCCGATTTGTTTGGTAGTTTTGATTGAAAAGTGTAATTTTGCAGTACTAAATTTTATTGAAAAGTGTAGTTTTTGACTGCCAAAAGTTATTGAAAAGTGTAAATTGCCATGCTGTACAGGAAGATTACATCGTACATCGAGGACTATCTGAAGTCCGATAATGACAAGATTCTGATACTGGAGGGAGCCCGCCAGATAGGCAAGTCGTTCAGTATTCGTGAAGTGGGTACACGTCTGTACCCAAACTTCGTGGAAATCAACTTCGTGGAGGATGACGAGGGTGAGCAGCTCTTCAAGAACATCCACAAGAAAGAGGACTTCTACCTGACCCTTAGCATGGTGGCAGGCAACAAGCTCAACAATCGCGATGATACACTGGTGTTCCTCGACGAGATTCAGCACTATCCGCAGTACCTCACCATGCTGAAGTTCCTGCGTGAGGATAACCGCTACCGCTTTATCGCCAGTGGCAGTCTGTTGGGCATCACCCTGAAAGACACCACCTCCATTCCAGTGGGCAGCATCACCATCAAGGATATGTTCCAGCTCGATTTCGAGGAGTTCCTGATTGCCAACGGCTTCGGCATGGAGGCTATTGACATGCTTCGCAAGTCCTACGAGAATCGCCAGAGCCTTTCGGAAGAGCACCATAACCATGTACTCGACCTGTTCCGTCGCTACCTGCTGGTAGGCGGTCTGCCCGATGCCGTCAACACCTACCTCGAAACGCATAACATTGTGAAGGTGCGCGAGGTACAGGATGGCATTTGTAGCCTTTATGCCAGCGATGCTTCCAAGTACGAGAAGGAGCACAATAAGAAGCTGCTTATACGCCGTATCTACGAGATGATTCCCTCGCAGATGGAAAACAAGAAGAAGCGTGTGGTGGTTCAAAAAATCCGTGACAAGAAGGGCGACCGCTTCGACCAGTACAAGGAAGAGTTCGAGTACCTGATATCATCAGGTATATCCTTGGCCGTCAATGCCATCTCCAACCCTCATTTCCCGCTGAGTGAGTCACTCCAAAAGAATCTGCTGAAGCTCTATCTGAACGATGTGGGCCTCCTTACTGGCATACTCTATCGCAACAACATCCGTCCAGTTCTCGACGATATCCGGAGCATCAATCTCGGTTCCGTCTATGAGAATGTAGTAGCCCAGGAACTTCGCGCACATGGGCATAAGCTCTACTATTACGACAATCGCAAGCAGGGCGAGGTTGACTATCTGGTTGACAACCACACCACGATGAGCGCCCACCCGATTGAAGTCAAGTCGGGCAAGGACTACACCGAACACAGTGCTCTCAACAATCTTCTGAAAGTTCCTGAGTACAATGTCCTTGCAGCCACTGTCATTTCCAATGAGCGCAAGGTCTATCAAGAAGGCAAAGTGACGTATATGCCCGTCTATTTCGTGATGTTTATGGAAGCTGATACACCTCAGACTGACGAATCAGAATATATTTTCTAAAGCATGATTAAGGACTATCAAAATAAAGAAGTACTGGCTGAAATGAAGCGCCAGGTAAATGCAGCCGCCAAAATAAGCGACCGCGAGGCAAGAATTACATTCGTATTGATACACATGATTAGCGAGTATCACATACTGGCTGAGCAATGTACCAAACCCGACGGAGAGAACAATCTCTTCAGGTTTATCTCGTGGTGCCTGAGCCGTTTTGCCGAAGAACTTGAAACGCTCTCCGATGAGGAGTTCACGAACCCCATCGAGCTTTACAAGAAAGATCCAGACATCAACCTGCTCGAACTCATCCGCTTCCGCACTCCAGCGAAGAATGCCGTTGAGAAGGGACTTGACGAAAGCTTTGAGTGGCCCGATAATGTTCCCTACGAAGAGTGGGAAGAGGACATCCTGCAGACGGCCTACGCAACGCTGTTCGGACTATACTTCTTTAACACCCCGGCCAAGGACTTGATGAAGTGGCTGGGCAAGGACGAACGCAAAAACCTCCGTTTTGTGAATGCCATGAATCGTCATGAGACGGTGCTGAATGTCAGCGCAGAGCGTACCAGACTGCGTGAGGCCGACGGGCCAATGCCTTGGACGAAGAAGCCCAAGCGGATGTACGTGAGCGACGAGGAATGTGCAAAGGGCGAGGAGCACGTAGTAGAGTTGCGAAGGAACTTCGTTGATGTGGTGGAAAAGCTGGCCACTGGCGATACGCTGCGCTTTTGCCGTGAGAAAGAAGAAACGGCCTTCGGTGTGTTCATGACAGGTCTGTTTGCCATGATGATGCCTGGCAAAAACGTGAACCGCAAGGGTATGATCAGTTCGCGCGATAATGCGAAGATGGTCTATCAGGCCGCCAAGAAGTCGCTGATGGGCGACAAGTTGGCCAATGATATTGTTACTGCCGCTGACGACAAGGCTGCTGCCGAAGTGTTCTACTGGGGCTTGATTGGTGGCGAGCAAGGTGTTGCCAACGGCTCGATGCCCACCGGCATGGCCGACATGGACATCCGTCACAAGCCCAAGCGTAACAAGGGCGAACTCAATTGATGCTTTGATAACTTTTATACGTGTGATATGGGCAAGATTTTTAGAGATATGACTGCTGAAGAGCAGGCTTATTACGATGAAGAAAGCAAGAAGTTTCCGTGGCTTAAGACTGTCACGATGAGCGATGACGAATTCTTTGCATGTTTTGAGCGTGACCTTGGGAAAGGGTCAGCTGCACTTTGGTTTAATCATCTATGGAATAAGCATTACAGCTGGGTTTTCCTCGCCATCTTGAAGCATTTTTATGAAACAGGAGAATTTGTACATTTTGATTGGGATTATACCGATAGTCAGTCAGAAGGTGTTCTCTGGGATATTATGATAGCCTGGGGTGCAGACTTGCAGACTGGAGGTGATGTTCTTAGCTGTAGGGCCAAGTTTGACTTCAGCAAGTATACTGCTCCCACAAATTCAAAGATAAGAAATTACGAGTACTACGAAGAGAGGGGATTCGATAATTACTTCAAAGACTATTACGAGTCTCACGGATTCGAATACCCATTTTAATTGGTGTTTGGTACAAAGTCTAAGAGGTTGCTTCATTAACGTGGCAACCTTTATTAATCTCTCTTTTTTCCGTTTTGGGCGTAGAATTTGAAAAGTGTATTTTTTGGCCCAAAATTACTCCGAAAAGTTTTTTTTCAGTTAAAATGAGCTTTTTTTCTTTGCTACGAAAAAAGGCTTCATTTGGCTATTGTACCTTTGCACACGAAATCATTAAGGAAGCAAAATTTGGCTCGTTAGCTCAGTTGGATTAGAGCATGACGCTACGAACGTCAGGGTCGGGAGTTCGAGTCTCTCACGAGTCACAGTTACTGCCCTATGGTGTAATGGTTAGCACGTCAGATTCTGGATCTGGAGGTGGTGGTTCGAATCCATCTGGGGCAACAAGTCAGGGAGCTTTGGCAGACTTGGTGTATGCGCAGGACTGAAAATCCTGAGAACGTGGTTCAACTCCACGAGGCTCCACTCAATATTGGGGTGTTCTCCAGCGGCAACGAGAGCAGACTGTAAATCTGCCGCCTTTCGGCTTCGTAGGTTCGAGTCCTACCACCCCAACGATTGACAGCCCTATGGTATAACGGCAGCACAGCAGGTTTTGGCTCTGCTAGTGAAGGTTCGACTCCTTCTGGGGCAACTATATGGAGTTTGTGGCCGAGAGGTTCAGGCGCAAGGTTGTGGCTCTTGTTTACGCAGGTTCGAATCCTGTCAAACTCCCAAGATGGTCGGTTCATCTAATAGGTCAGGATTACAGATTTTCAATCTGTCCACACGAGTTCGATCCTCGTACCGACTACATTATAAACTGGATATGGTGTTTAATGGTAGCATCCGAACTTTGGGAGTTTGTGGAGTGAGTTCGAGTCTCGCTATCCAGACAAAAAGGCTTCTTCCCAAGAATACAACTTGAAAAGAAGCCTTTCTTATGCGAAGTTCAGAATAGACACAAGTCTGTTCTCAACCTTCTTCAATACTTTCAAAGTCCTTGCCTTATCTGCATCCTCCTTTTTCCCAAGCAAGGCGATAGCCTCTTTTATCAGCTTGCAGTCATCAACAGACAAAGGCATCTCAGTGATGGAGTAGTTAGGATCTGCATATCTGTAGTATATCCTGTCGTATACCTCTATAGGGGCATTGTAGCCCAGCTTGTCAGACCTCATGATCTGTATATCCATCTGTACGGTCCTGGAGCAAACACCCTTGGTGATGCCCTCCATGTCGTAGAGCGCATCGCAGCAGGCATTCACGAGGTCGTCAAGCGTCCATCTTCTGTATCTGTTTCTCAAACAGTTGTTTATCGTTTTGTACCTTATCAAGGCATTCTTATTCGCAGGCATAGCTGTATGTTCATTCTAATACGTGAAAAAATAATAGTTGGTAATCCTCTCTGCGGTTCGGATTGCCAACTATCAGTTGCTCTTTCTCCTATCTCTGGCTCTTACGATGCCCGATAGCAATAACTATGCTCTTGATGTCGTGGGAATCCTACACCGACTGCTGGTGTGCAAAATTGCTGCACATAAGCATCCCGTTCAAAGCGTCGATAGCTCTGAACGAATGTCGGCTGTGTATGTACAAATAGTCTCATTCCTTGTAGGATTCTTTAAAATTCGGCTGCAAAGGTACAAATAAAGAACGAAATCTTTTTGCGTAGGTCGGGAAAAGTTTTGATTTTAACACTTTATTCTTATGCAGGATCTCCCAAGTGATGCCTTCCTATACAGATTAGTACGTTGAAGAACATATTTACTTTGTTTAGCATGGCCATCAGCTCGATGTAACTGATGCCGTCCCCATTCATATAGATGTCATAGCGATGGGACTCTTCGCTTGGATAGGGTATCTTCTGATCTACATAGCCGTTTCTGACATAAAACCACTTTCTTCTGAGACATTCCTCATAGTCATCGTTGTCCGGCTGAGGTGTAAAGATGGTCAGGGCTATGGGGCGATTGCCTTGAATCTCCCGCAGATGCTTCAGTAGGGCAGTTCCATAACCTTTATTCTGGTACTCTGGTTCTATGGCCAGATAATAGATAAAAGAGCCTTGGAAAAAATTTATCATATAAGCGTATCCCATAAACTTGCCATCATCCTCGATGGCGATGAAGTCTACGGATGCTCCCTTGTAATAATTCTCCAAGATATGTAAGTCTGAGGTAGTCTCTGTTGAAGGGAATACCTTTATGTTCAGATCCTCTATTTTGGAGTTGAGTTCTAAATCATCTTCTCTAACCTTTCTAAATGTAATCATTTTGCTGCTTCTTTATATAAAACCTATACGTGCTCCGCCTTTCTTCACAATTTTCTCTTCGCGGCAGTATTGCTCAATTTTCTCATCGGTCACATAATCATTCCCATAAAGAATACTCTCTATATCACACTTACGGGTAATATTCTCAATCTGTCCTCCGCTAAAATCATAGGCAGAGGCCAGTTTCTCAGCGGTCTTTTCTGAGAGTTCCGGCAGCATAGACTGCCATATTTTGGTGCGCTGAGCCAATTCGGGTTTTTCAAATTTCACCTTGTAGAGGAAGCGTCGCTCGAAGGCATCATCCATGTTCTGTACCAAGTTTGTCGTTGCGATCATAATACCGTCCAGCGTTTCCATCTCTTGTAGAATGATGTTCTGGATGGAGTTCTCCATCTTGTCAACAGAACGCTCAGCACCTTCCTTTCGTTTACCGATGACAGCATCTGCCTCATTGAAAAGAAGGATAGGAACTTTCTTGGAATTCTTAGCGACAGCGCGATAGCGGTCAAAAATAGCTTTGATGTTTTTCTCGCTCTCGCCTACCCACATACTCTTCACCTGCGAGATATTCACCTGCATGATATCACGGCCAGTCTTTTTGGCCATCTGAAGCACGCTCTCAGTCTTTCCTGTGCCAGGTTCGCCATAGAACAGACAGGCAAAGCCCTGACGCCGTCCTTTTTCCTTCAGGCGGTTACATATACTCATATAATGCCCCTCATCAAGCAACTCGGCCAGCCCTTCAAGTTGGTGCATGACTTCGTCATTAAAGAACAGTTCTTTGGCTACTATACTATCGCTCCGCACCACGTCACAACCTTTATTTTCTGGCTGCTTGATGTCAAACTCTTGAAGGAGTGTTTCTCGTGCCTTGGCTGTCAATTGATATTCGTCTTTGTCTTTGAAACCTTCAGAAAAAGCGTTTTCTACCCAACCTTCCTTTACCAGAAAGTGTCTTCCTTCAGACATGGCTCTGTCAAAATTATACTTCTGATGCTGTGCATCAAACAGAAAGACAAGATGACTCATAGGAATATTAACTGTTCCGCATAATACCAGATGACGACACATGTGAGTAACTACAGCCTCGCTTTCTGCCGACATGCCAATATTACGTAGAGCCTTTACATATGAAAGATCCGGATTTTCATCCATCAGCCGTTCTATCTCTTCAAACATCAGTTCTGAAGAGAGTTCATCCTCATGGCGCAGATGGGTGATATCATAAAAATGTTGGAAGAACTGAATACCAGAGGCATTCTTGTAGGACTTACGCTGGAACGGCTCATTCTTAGCGAGGCTTTCCAGAAATGATTGAGTCACGGCGTAGTCATAACTTCCGTTCATGTTGTTTCTTATCATCCGAAGCATACCTTTCCTTACCAAGTCATCCACCTCTCCTTTATACTGCAGTACCTGTACACTGTTACAATCAAGGTATCGAGCGACATCCGCGAAATCAGATTTGTTGCCTGAGGCACTCGACTCAGCGAATAGAGCCAGTAGCACAGCCTGTATCTTCGTGATGCCCTGACGTTCTGAAAGGAAAGTAATAAAGCGATCTGCCTTCTCAAAGAATAAAGAACTCAGCTCCGAATCCTCAGCAAGGGTTACAATGAGATCCACTGCTGACAACATGGTTAGCTCTTCATTCTCATCAATAAAGTCAGGAGTCAGTTCCTGTTCCATCTCTGCCTTTTCCTGTATTTTAAGTTTGCGTAGTGGCTTTCTTATTTTCTTGCCTCTTATCATATCTCAGTTTTTAAAAAATGTATCTGGATTGTACTCCCCAACGAGATAACCCTCATAGTCGAGGGCTTCCTCGCATGTCATAAAATCACCTGATTCGTTGATGACACCTTCAACATCGTCTTTTGTGACAGTGCAAGGCTGCTCCATATCAACAAATTCAACCTTGTCATATTGAGGAGCAATATAGAGGTCGTTACATGTTCTGTCAAGCACTCCATACTTGTTACCTGACCTAAACACAATACATCGTCCATTGGCATGCGTTATTTCATCAAGAATACAAGGGGCAATTACATGTCCATCCTTGCCTATAATCCCAAGTTTACCGTCTTTCTTGACGGTGTAATAAGGTTCTATGAGCATGTATGAGATGGAGTCATAGACAAAAGGAGTCAGTGCCTCGCCACTACCATCAGGCTTTACCAGTCCTGCCTTTCCGTTCAGTTTAGCAACCCGGGGAATGTTCCCGCAGTAGATTTTATGGCAAAGTTCGCCTATACCGTCATATTGTGCTGGCAAAAGCACCTTACCAGTCGTATCCATTGTGCCATATTTACCATTTTTCTCAAAAATAGTGTCATACCAGTCATAACGGTCAATATATCGAGAGCGAATCATCACCAGGTCATAGAAAGAACGACGATTGTCCTCCAGTGGTTCATTACCCTCTTCTTTTTTTTCTGCTACATCAATCAGTTTGTCCAAATTCTCGACGAATTGGAAGTTCTTCATTGTTGCCTTCGGCTTGTTCTCAATGTTTATTTCAGTTTTTACACTCATATATTAATTATTTAGTTACAATCGGATTTTGAGTGCAAATTTACGGCTATCTTTTCAATATATATTTAGAGTTATAGGTATAACATCAGATTTATTTCAGATGGATAATACTGTAGTAAAGTAG
>NZ_NPJB01000093.1:0-19185 GCF_002251345.1 Prevotella sp. P4-119
AGAAATCTATTTAATAATATTGTTATCTTCCTAAAATATTTCTTGCCGTAGGCAACATCTTAAACAAGATTTCCCCCAAAGATTTCTTGCGAAGCAACCCCCAAAAAATCCACGGACCACACGGAGAACACGGATTCTAGTTAAAGATACTTGAAAAGTTTTGTTTAGATTTCGAGCCGTTGGCGATCCATAATAAAACCCTTCCCAAAAGCGAGGCATTCGAGCGCATTTTCAGTCGAGATTTTCGTTAAAGATTCTCGTTATCATCCATCGTGAATGATATATTATTTCTGGCCAAAGGCCATATTTCATTAAAGATTTCCTCCAAAGATTTCTAGCCTTCAGGCTACCCAAAAACATCCGTCTAAGATCCGATGATTGACTTCCGTGTGATACATTTCCGGAGTCACCATGGATTAGTATATCAGATAGGGATTGGAGCGCAGCTCGTCCGCCATACTTGTTTGTGGCCCATGACCACATAAGATTATAGTGCTTTCGGGCAGACTGCGCAGCAGTTTCAAACTCTCCTTCATTTGCGCATAGCTACCGCCAGGGAAGTCAGTACGTCCGATACTCTGTTTGAATAGCGTGTCGCCCGTAAACGCCACCTTTTCTTCTTCGCAGTAGAACACACATGATCCTGGGGTATGGCCAGGTGTGTGAAGAATCGTAAAGGAATGGTTGCCAAACGTCACCGTTTCTCCATCAGTAAAATAATGTCCTACTGGAGCGTACTCCTTTTGAAGCAACATGCCGAGCATCGACGAAGCCTGATCAGCCAGGTTTTCTATGAGCGACTGGTCTTCAATCCTTAGTTCAACCTTCAGTTTAAACTCCTTGTATATGACATCATTACCGATATTGTGGTCGAAATGTCCGTGGGTGGCAATCAGGTGCACAGGCGTCAGCTTGTTGTCGTGGATGAACCGTGAGATGGCTTGATGCTCCTCAGGGTAAAAAGCCCCACAGTCTATGATGACACACTCTTTTGTTTCGTCATAGACCACATAACAGTTTTCCTGCAGCATGTTGCAGGTGAAGCGTTGGATATTCAGCATGGCAGATATACGATATTTTTCTCTTGAAACCATTCCTCATCAAAGAAGGAACTGATGTCTGTTATTTCCACGATATTGCGGAACGGTTTTGTTTCCTCTTCCAGATGCCCGCCCTTAAGACAGATGATGCCGTTGGGCAGACTGTTGCGTTGATCGCGTGAGATATTCTTCTTCACTATTTTATAAAGGTCAGTCAACGGCATGACAGCGCGACTCACCACAAAATCATACTTGCCCTTTTCCTCTTCACCCCGGAGGTGGGTAGGGTGGCAGTTGGTCAGGCCTATAGCTTGGCAAACCTCCTGCGCCACGCGGATTTTCTTTCCCGTACCGTCGATGAGCTTGAAGTCGCATTCAGGGAACAGTATGGCGAGGGGTACACCGGGAAATCCGCCACCAGTGCCGAAATCGAGAATGGTAGAACCGGGAGTGAAGTGCGTCACTTTCCCGATAGCCATCGAGTGGAGCACATGGTGCTCGTAGAGGTTGTCGATATCTTTACGTGATATCACGTTAATCTTCGCATTCCACTCCCGATAGAGTGCGTCAAGCGCCTCGACTTGCTCCTTCTGTCTGGAGGTGAGATCAGGGAAATACTTGAATATAATGTCTGTCATCTTGATTATTGAAGCGTTTATTGTTTTTTCATTATAGCCTTGAGTTGTCCATAGGAAATCGTCAGTTCGGTATCGCCCGTGGCGTATGGTGCTATTTCGTATGGATTATAGTGGAACGTCACCTCTTTTGTGCCCAATATATAGTTGTCAGGCACATAGAGGTCCATGGTCATCAGATACCCCTTGTCGTGCAGCTCATCCATGTTCTTCGAGTTTGTTTTGCGCATCAGTTCCGAAAGGAGCATGTCGCAGAGCGGTTGCTCATAACCCGTCACGAAGATATCGTTGAGTTTCAGCAGTTGTCCACTGTCAGCATCGAAGTTCATCACCATGGTCTGGTGGTTAGGATGTGCTCCGCCTTCGTATGTCATGAGTTCCACCCGATAGACGATGGCATCGTTCAGTCCAGGTGTTACTGTCGTTCCCAGTTTATACTGGTATTCGTACCATCCCTGTCGTTCCGTGTCGTGTTGGTCATCCCTGTAGAGCGGCATCATGTTTTCCCGATAGCTGTCAGCGTATTGCTTCACAAACGCGTCAACAGCCTGTTGCATGCTCAGTTGTTGGAGATTGAAGATCCGTTGTTCTATGGTGTTATTGATGCGTTCCGCCCTTTTGCTTTTTTCATCCAGGTATTTCACTTGGATATCGATGGTGCATGCAGGGCTGTGTGGGGCATCAGTCAGTGCCATATTCCGGTTGACAACAACCTCTTTGAAAAGGCTGTTGACATCGTCTTTGTTTTTACATCCGCATAGCACCAAGCAAACAGCCAATGCAGTGTATATAATCTTCTTTACGTCTTTCATCGACTTGCAAAGTTACGCATAAGGGTTTGAAAATGCAAATTATTGCAATAATAGTTTCTCTTTCCCATTCGTTTTTTGTATGATCCAAAAAAAAATCCACAGAGCACACTCTAAGCAATCATCGGAATTTAAACGGATGTTTTTTTGGATTCTTCGCAAGATTTGATATACAAGCAACAACGGGCTGAAGGCCCAATGGCTTCCTTAGCCCAGGGTAACACCCTGCGGACTTGATGTAACATATACACCTACGTCCTGTAAGGACAAAAGTATTTACCTAGACAGGCTGATATCAAAAATCTTTAACTATTCTTGTAAAGATTATAGTTAAATTCTAAAGATTATAGTTAAGATGTCGAGCCGTAGGCGATCCAAAATAAAACCCTTCCCAGAAGCGAGGTATTCGAGCGCATTCTCGTCAAGGATTTTAGTTAAAGATTTTGTTTGCTGCCTCCCTGAATTACAGATTATTTCTTGCGAAGCAACCCAAAAAATACCGTTTCCCAAAACTGTAATACTGTAACTGTAACGCAAAAAATACCGTTTTCAGAAACAGTCAACTGTAACGCCTGGGATTGATGACATTGACCCGTCCCTGTGACATTATCAAGAATTTGTTTAGCAAATTTCTCAATCTCTTTCTAAGAGACGTAGAGAAACAAAAAGTCATTGAAATTCCACGATTTTTGAGCGTTTTGCATAGCGATTTGCTAAACAAAGTATAAAAATGATATGCCAAAAGCGTGTTTTCTTATTAAATAATGTGTATTTGGGCCGAAAATTAGTATCTTTGTGCTCAAATATCCGTCTCTTAGGAAGAGACGAATGGGGCAAGCTTCCATTTCGTGCTTCAATTGGGTTGCGGATATTCTCGATAAAGACCACAAAATGCCATAAGGCAAAATAAAAAGAATAATGGAACTTCCTTGCTGTGTAAAAAGGGCTTGGTCGCCTGTCGAGACACGGCTTGGGAGTTCTGTTGCTATATAATGGGAATACTGAAGGCATTCTTATCCAGTCCATCGCGCAATCATCTAGTCATATCAGATGATTGCATAGTTGGTTTTGACTACATTGACGTGGGCCTTGAGATAAGTGCTTTTATTGAGGACAAGATTAGTGATCGTCGCTTATCAATGCGAGTACAGGATCATCTTAATGTCTTGCTTCGTTCCCATATATGTAAATCTGAAGAATTTGGTGAGTATCTTGCGCTAACAAACATCGGAATCTTGTTTGAACCGCTTTTGAAAATTGATTTGGAAGGCTTTCTTGACAGGTGGTCACAAAATATGATATTACTTCTTGATTTAGGAAAAGGGCATGTACAGGACAACCATCTTTTCCTTACCCAAGGATGTTCCCGTGAATATTCAGTTTCGTTAGAGGGAATTAACTACATGAAATTATAAAAAATGGCAAGCATATGAAATATAAAGAATTAATCCAATTTGAGTCTGTTGATGAGATCATAAAGTTCGACAAACTCAACGATGGTGATTACCGCGACCGACTAGTTAAGACTTTTGTCTGCTCCAATGCATTCGAGAACTTTATCATTCCGCGTATTTGTAGGGAACTCGACCTCGATTCTACCCAAGAAACACGAGGTATCCAAGTGGTAGGTAACTATGGAACCGGTAAATCTCACTTGATGTCGCTTTTTTCTATCATTGCAGAAGATGCACATTACCTTGATTTCCTCAACAACCAGAAAGCAAAGGAATGCTTGCAGAAAATCGCAGGTCGTTATAAGGTGGTGCGCTTCGAGATTAGTGGTACAGATTCACTTTGGGATATGATTACCTATCAGATTGACAAATATCTCGAAGAATGGGGTGTGGATTATAGTATTTATGAGGATAATCGCCCTGTACCTTACTATGACAAACTGGAGAAGATGCTTGCCGCATTTGAGGAATCTTACCCAGATAAGGGCTTTATGTTTGTGATAGACGAAATGCTTTCTTATTTGCAAGGTCATGCTCAGCCCCATTTGTTAGGGAGTGACCTTCAGGTATTGCAAGCACTTGGCCATATGTCCGACCGTACGAAATTCCGTATGGTATTTGGCGTGCAGGAGCTGATATACCAGGCACCGGAATTCCAGTTTGCTGCTGATATGCTTAGCCATGTAGCCGATCGTTATACAGATTTGAAGATTGAGAAATCAGATGTACAGTTCATTGTGCAGGAACGTCTCTTGCGCAAAAACGCTCATCAACAGCAAGCCATTAAGGAACATTTGCAAAAGTTTATTACGTTGTTTCCAGACCTGAGTCACGACCTTGATACTTTTGTCAATCTATATCCTGTTCATCCTTCTTATTTTGACAACTTCCAGCAAATCCGTGTTGGTAAAAACCAGCGCGAAGTGTTGAAAGTTCTTTCACGTCGTTTTGAAACGATGCTTGATAAAGATGTTCCCGAGAAGGAACCCGGTTTAATTTGCTATGATTCCTATTGGGAGGATATGCTGCGTACACAAGATTTGATGGCAATTCCTGATGTTCGCAAGGTATCAGAGATAACATCACTTGTTGACCAGAAGATAGATGACTATTTTACAGGCGGCCGTTCACCAAAGAAGCCTTTGGCACATCGTATTGTGGCAGCATCAGCAATTAAGATATTGCAATCAGACCTTACCAAAACAAATGGTGTGCTGGCAGAATCATTGGCCAATGACCTTTGCTATGTTGACCCTATAGCAACAAACTTTGATGAACTGGTTGACCTCTCCATCACCACAACGCTTAACAACATTGTAAAGGCAACCATCGGTCAATATTTTGAACGCAATGAGGAAAATCTGGAGTATCATTTGCGCATAGAGGGTGGTGTCAATTACAAGCAGAATGTCATCAATTATGCTGCCACGATGTCTGACAATGTGAAAGACGAATACTTTTATGATTTCCTTGCAGAGATTTTGCCTGTAGATTGGGTTGTTTATCGTCCTAACTTCCGAATATGGGATCACAGCGTTAACTGGAAATCTCACAATGTCCGTTTGGATGGCTATATCTTCATGGGCAATCCTAATGCCAAATCTACAACGCAGCCGAAGCAGCATTTCTACTTGTACTTCATGCCAATCTTTGATAAGGAGTCAGCAAAGCATCAACCCGAAGAGGACGGAATATTCTTCCTTTTCGATACGTTGAGTCAAGATTTCCGTGATGCAGTTACACTCTATGGAGCTTCACAGGCACTTATCAATGGGGCCAGCTCTGTAGAAAAGCCGAACTATAAGGTTGTGAAAGACGAGTACTTCAAGTCTGCTCGTGAAAAATTCAATAATGAGTTCCTACAAAGTTGCATGGTGGAGTTCAATAGTGAGAAGCATCCGCTTTCGTCACTTAATCCACAAGGCGAGGACAAGATGAGCATGTTGAGCAATGTGGCGTCAGATATTCTTGAAAACCTCTTCTCTGAACAATGCAAGCACTACCCAAAGTTCTCCAACCTACCATATCCTCTTGGAAACAAAAACCGTGAGAATGTATTAAAAGCGGCACGTATTGCTATTGCTACTCCACAATCTGCCAGCAGTTTGGGTACTGCCATCTTGAACGGTCTTGGATTGTGGACTGATGGTCATCTTTCAACAGACCACTCTCAATACGCTCAGAGCTTGAAGAACAAACTGGAACAACGTGGTGGACAGGTGCTCAATCGCTCTGATATATTGAAGCAGTTCTATGAAGAGCAATATGTCACCATTGATTTCGAAATAGAGGCAGACTTGGAGTTTGTCGTAATGGCGGCTATGGCACAGCTTGGAGAAATTGAGATAGTCCTGGGCGATAGTACACATATCAATGCTGGCAATATCGAAAAGATTGTCAATCTCAACCACCACGACTTTAACACATTCTCGCACATTGCTCCTCCAAAGGGCATTAACATCCCATTGGTTCGTGAGTTGAGCCTCGGCTTATTAGGTAGTGACCGTACTGCTGAAATAGACATCCCTGATTCTCCTTTCTTTGCCGATCTACTTACAGCAGCCCAGCAGTTGGCAACAAAGTCTGTCACCATCTCTCATCAGCTCCGTGATGGTTTCATGCTTGCTGGTGTTGAAGTGTTGAGTCCTTTCGATGGTACAGTACTCTGTAACCGTTTGGACGCTCTAAAAGGTTTGTGTGATAAGGTACGCAATTACAATACGAAAGCCAAGCTCCGCAATCTTCAGTGGACCAAAGAACAGATTCATGAGAAACTTGTCACTGACAAAGGTGACTTGCTGAAGTGGGAGAAACTGTTGGACGAAGTAGAGAAGTTTAAGTTCATCATCAGCTATCTGAGTGAGGCGAAACGCTATGTCGCTGATTCTGCATTAAAATCTGATATGGAAGCGGCTATAGATCGTTTGAGCGATGTTATTGTCAAAGGCGATGCGCAGCGCAAACAGTACATGCAGGAACTTGAACAACTGAAGGAGCGTTATGCCGACTACTATTTAGCTGCATACGTGGCTGCTCATCTTCCTGCCACAGAAGAGACATTGCTTACGTCTATCAAGAATATGCCTGAACGACAGGTTGCAGAGACAGTAGCACAGACTGTGCAGGCAGATGCGAACCTGAGTATCATCAGCTTATACGAATATGACTCTTGGATACAGAAGTATTATGGAGTGCGCATTGCTTCTCCTACCGTGACGAAGCAGACTATCATGCAGACTCCTTTCCAGAACTTCAATCCTGTTTCCGAAGGAGGCAAGCCTCAGCCAAATCTGAAAGAGTTGAAACAAGAGATTGCCGTCATACATGCTGGTATGGAAGAGCAGATAAAGGCAGCATTGGAAGACCCTATGGCACAGCAGAACAAGCAGATGCTTTCACAGCAGGAGGCTACATTGTTCGACGAGTTTGTGTCTGGTAATGTCTCTCTTTCTGCCCAATATGTTCATCCTCTGCTGACGGTATTAAAGAAGCTCTCCACGAACTTTAATGTAGTGGAACTCACAATGGACAGCTTCAAGTCTCGTTTTAATCGGCCACTTGACATCGAATCTGCCCGCAATGCTCTTTCCGCTCTTATAGATGATATTATCAATGAGCAAAGGCAGCAAGGCAAAAAATACGAAGATATAAGAATCATTATAAAATAACGCGACATTATGGCATCAGATAAACTTTTCTCAGACGATTATCTCGACCAACTCAACCCAAAAGAACAGGTTGAGCAAGGTCCTGTGACGGTTTTCGGTCTTACATTTAAGAACGACGAGGAACGTCGTCAGTATTTCCGCGAAGAGCTGCGTCGCCGTTTGCCAGAGCTTCGCAAGATAGAGGGTTTCCCTATTGGAGAGGATGATGACATCATCAACCTTTCCGACCCTCCATACTATACGGCTTGCCCAAATCCCTGGCTTAATGACTTTATTGCGCAGTGGGAAGAAGAGAAAAAAGAACTTCAACGTGAAGGCAAACGTAAGGCTAACTTTGAGGTAAAAGAGCCGTATGCAAGCGATGTGAGCGAAGGGAAAAACAATCCAATTTATATGGCTCATTCCTATCATACAAAGGTGCCGCATCCTGCTATAATGCGATACATACTTCACTACACACAACCTGGAGATATCGTATTTGATGGATTTGCTGGCACTGGTATGACAGGAGTAGCTGCTAATCTTTGTGGATCAAAAAAAGATGTCGATGCTCTTAAGGAAAAAAAAGCAAAGGTTGGAGTCCGTCATGGAATATGCTCCGATTTGTCTCCAGTTGCTACTCATATAGCAGCGACCTACACTTGCGATTATAATATGAAACTTTGGAAAAAACGCGCTTTATCAATTATTGACAAGGCAGAGAAAAAGTATGGTTGGTTATATAAAAGTTATGTAAATGGCCAAAAAGTAGATGTCAACTATTATATTTGGAGTGAAACGTTCATATGTCCACATTGCAAATCAAAAATAAACCTTTGGAAAGAAAGTGTTCATAATGGAGGAAATATTATTAATTCAGAGTTTTTTTGTCCTTCGTGTGGAATAGCATTAAAAAAGAACAAACTTGAACAGAATCTTTCAACCTCTTATGACAACATATTAAATGAGGTTATACAACAAAGTGTGTTCGAAATAGTTAGGGTAAACTATTCTGGAGATAAACGAGGTGAAATTGATGCTTCTAATTTTGACTTTGATATTTATTCAAAATGTTTGTCTGAGGTTCCAACATCACTTAAGATAACCCGAATGCCGACTGGTTCTGAAGCTAGGCGAAATGATAATCGTGGTATTTTGTATGCCCATAATTATTATACACATCGCAATCTGTTAATTTTGAGTTATATATATGAGCAGATGAAGAATGATACTTATTTGTTGTCTCTTCTTACTTCAACAATGTTGAACGTTAGCAAGATGTGGAAATTTAAGCCAGACAGAAAGGGTGGGTCATTGTCAGGAACATTATATATTCCTTCCTTATACATTGAACAAAATCCTTTTAATGTGTTACGGAGAAAAGTAAACTCTTTTGATGCCATTGATTATGGCGCTCGTGGAAATGGACTTATTTCAAACGAGTCGGCAACAAAGTTAGCACTACAGGACAACTCTATTGATTATGTTTTTGTTGATCCACCTTTTGGTGCAAACCTAATGTATTCTCAACTAAATATTATTAACGAAAATACGTTAAGAGTGTTCACAAATGAAAAAACTGAGGCAATTGTTGATATCCAAGGACAAAATAAAAATATTTTTGAATATCAGCAGTTAATGAATCGTTCGTTTAAAGAGTTTTATAGAATACTAAAACCTGGTAAGTGGCTTACCATGGAATTTAGTAACACCTCTGCATCTGTTTGGAACTCTATTCAGAATGCATTGCAAGGTGTAGGATTTATTGTCGCAAATGTTGCTGCCCTAGATAAGAAGCAAGGTTCTTTTAAAGCTGTTACCACTACAACAGCCGTTAAGCAAGATCTTGTTATCACTTGCTATAAGCCATCAGATAAACTGACTGATAAATTCTTTCAAACAGGCGGTTCAAAAGAAAATGTGTGGGATTTTATTGATGAACATCTTCTTCACTTACCTGTTCATATTGAAAAAGGTAATGCCACAACATCTGTTGTTGAACGAAATCCAAAGATTTTGTATGACCGATTAATCTCATACTACGTTCAGAAAGGCTTTGCGATTCCTATGGATGCTCAAGAATTTCAGAGGGGACTGCATGAACGTTATGCTGAACGTGATGGGATGTTTTTTACCGCAACTCAAGTTGTGGAATATGAAGAAAAGAAACTCAAAGCCCCAGAGTTTGTACCAATGGGAATCATGGTTAGTGATGAAGCAAATGGAATAGAGTGGCTTAAGAACGAATTAAGGAATAAGCCGCAAACCCGTCAGGACATATTCACAAATTGGACAAAAGCCATTGCTGGCGTACGAAAAGGGGATGTTATCCCAGAACTTGATACCCTTCTTGAAGAGAACTTTATTCAGAATGAAGATGGAACATGGCGTTTAGCAAACGTAAATGACGATGTCGATTTAGAAAAACTCCGCACCAAAGCACTTCTTAAAGAGTTCAAACTATATCTTGAGGTTTGCCGCAAACCTCGTGGTAAGTTGAAGGATGTACGCGTGGAAGCAGTTCGCGCAGGTTTCAAACAGTGCTACAGCGACAAGAATTTTGCAGACATCATCCTTGTGGGTGACCGCATTCCACAGAATCTGCTTACGGAAGACGAAATACTCCTGCAATATTACGACATCGCAAGCAGCAAAGTGTAACAATTAGAAAATTCAACAATGGAAGAAAATTCAAAATTCGACAAAAAGTCATTAAAGACTGTGACAGGAAGGACAGCTAACTTTGGCGAATTAGCAAAGGACTGCGTAGCCTTTGCTAACGCCAATGGTGGTGTTATCAGCATAGGCATAGAAGATGATTCCAGTCTTCCGGAAAGCACTCAGGTCATTTCGGAGACACTCCCGGAGAAGATTGTTAAGAGAATAAACGAGTTAACTTTCAATGTTGCCATCCGTCCTGAGGTGATTACTGCCGAGAATGGCGGCCAGTATATTTGTCTGCATGTTTTCCCCTCAAAGGTTTCAATAGCAAGCACGACCAAAGGACAATATCTAATTCGCGACCACGATGCAAGCCGGGTGCTGCTACCCGATGAACTGAGCAGACTTATCTCAGACAGGCCATCGTATAACTGGGAAACAAAAGTTTCCCTGAATATCCATTGGACAAAAGCTGACGAGCAAAAGCTGCATAACTTTATTATTGATGTACGTGAGTCAAAACGTGCGTCAGATTTTGTTAAGGCAAAGTCGGAAGAGGAAATGCTGGCGTATTACCAGATGATAGACGATTCTGGCTATTTGACAAATTTGGGAGTGTTATGGTTGGGAAAGCCTGAACAAAGAGCACGTTTGCTTTATTCGCCTATTGTGCAATATATCAAGTATGATTCCAAGGAGAATAAAGTGGATAAGAAGGTTTGGGATGACTACCGCTATAATCCGAAAGAACTGATAGAGGCCATCTGGGAGTCAATACCAGAATGGAAGGAATTCAACGAAGTATCGGATGGACTATGGCGTAAGAACATTCCTGCATACAACGAAAAAGTCGTTCGAGAATTGCTGTGTAATGCCATCGTGCATCGTCCCTACACTACTCGTGGAGATATCTTCATCAAAATCTACCCCAACCACATGACCATTACCAATCCCGGACTGTTGCCAATCGGAGTCACAGTTAACAATATTCTTCAGAAGACTGAGAAGCGCAATTTGCATCTGGCAAAGGTTTTCTATGACCTTCATCTGATGGAAACCGAGGGTACTGGATATGACCTAATGTACGAAACATTGCTGACTGAAGGCAAGAACAAACCTATCGTTGAAGAAGGAGAGGACTATGTTGAGGTAACTGTAGGTCGCACCATCATTACCAAAGACGCATCAAGGTTATGCGACTATATTTCTGACTATTATAAGATTAGCCAGAAATGCTTTATTTCACTGGGTATCATCCTACAGCACAGAACCATTACTGCTGTTAATTTAGCCCGTGAACTACAATTGCTTCATGGTGAGCGTCTCAGGTCGTGGGTTGATGATCTGCTATCAAACGGTATCATCGACAGTCGGGGAACAGGAAAGGGTGTTAAATATTCCATTAATGCAGATTTCGTGGCAAGATCTAAGGTGCAATTCACAACTACCCTGAAAACAATGGAACCTTACCGACTCAAAGCGCTTATTATTGAGGATTTGAGATTCCATCCAGACAGTTTGTTAGCTGAAATGGCCAAACGTCTGCCAGACGTTGATTTCGGGGAATTGGAGAGAATGACGCGAGAAATGGCCAAAAACGGAGAGATAAAACCAAACGGAGGAAGGAGATATAGAAGATATTCACTTCCATAGATTCTTTTCTTTTAAAAAATGGCAGAAAAAAGAAGAAAATGACAGTGATAAAAGAAAAGAAAGGCATAATTGCCTAAAAAACAGATAGTTACTTTTTTTATGAAATATAAAGGTAAGAGCGTAGAAATAATAGGTCGCCAAAGGTTGTTTAACAAAGAAACACTTTGGATCCATATCTTGGACACCGACATATTCACCCAGGTCCTCGCAGAGGAATTGGAAGATGATGACGTGTCTAAGAATGGGTTGGCCTATGCTCGTTTTATTGCCATTGCCACAAAGATTAAGCAGGAGATTGCAGAGAAGCATATCTTGGCACCATACGAAAGTAATCTCATACCACTTCCTCACCAGATATTGGTGCTGGAGAAAGTGATGCAAGGAGTACAGACTCGTTTCATGCTTGCAGATGAGGTAGGTATGGGTAAGACCATCGAGGCTGGTTTGGTGCTAAAAGAGAAGAAACTGCGCGGGGAAGTAAAACGTATATTGCTTGTCGTTCCTAAATCAGCCATGCTGCAATGGCAATCGGAAATGAAGGAACACTTTGCAGAGAACTTCGTCATTTACGATAGCGACCTTATTACTTCTATGGCTAAGACCTTTGCCAGTTTCGATGCAGAGGAAGAACTAAACTTCTGGCGACAGCACAATCAGATTATCGTATCGAGTGATGCCTTGAAGCCTATCGAAGCTCGTCAAGGATGGAGCCAGGAACGAGTAGATGCTTATAACAAGTATCGTTTGGAAATGGTCGTTAATGCCGACTTTGATATGGTCATCATCGACGAGGCGCACAAGATGGGTGGCTCTTCCACTTCTGTTTCACGTTTTAAAATGGCAGAAGTGCTTTGTAATGCCGTACCTAATCTTTTATTACTTAGTGCTACTCCTCACAGAGGGAAGAGTGACCACTTCCGACGTGTGTTGCAACTGATGGATGCTGATGCTTTCTCTGGAGAAGGCATGCCGTCCATTGAGGAGATACAGCCATATGTAATGCGAAGTGAGAAACGCTTTGCCGTGGATTATGATGGAAAGAAACTATTCAATGAGCGTACCACCATTCGCTTTGACGTTCAACTTGACCCTGTTCGTCATGCGGCACAGATTGCTCTCTATAAGCATATCACAGACTATGTCCGTATCTGCTTTGGTAGGGCTAAATCTACGAAACGCAATGCTACAGGATTGGTGATGGTGATGCTTCAGAAGTTGGCAAGCAGCAGTACGGATGCTGTGCTTTCTGCGCTTCGTACCCGACTCTCTCGATTAGAGAACGGTGAGGATGAAGATGAACTTGATGGATACGGTCTGGATGGTTCATTGGATTATGAAGATGATGAATTAAATGTAGGTGACTATTCTGTGGAACATACTTCTTCAGAGTTGAATACAGAAATTGAGATGCTGCAAAAACTCGTTGAGGAAGCAGAACAATGTCGGAATTCGGAAACCGATGCGAAGGCTACTGCTTTAGTTGAGAAAATATACTCCTTGCGAAGCAGTGGTATAGAAGCAAACAACAAAGTCTTGGTATTTACTGAGTTTAGGCAGACACAGGATTTCCTGATTCGTGTATTGAATGAACAGGGCTTGAAATGTGAGAAGGTCAATGGCTCCATGTCTATGGAAGAACGCCACCACGCTTTGGTTCATTTCCGCGATGAATCTGATGTGCTGGTGGCAACAGATGCGGCAGGAGAGTCGTTGAACATGCAGTTCTGCCATATCATCATCAATTACGACCTTCCTTGGAACCCAATGGCTTTGGAACAAAGAATCGGTCGTGTGGACCGTATCGGACAGAAGTATGAGGTGCAAGCCTATAATATGTTGACAAACAATAGTGTTGATTACCGTATATATAACATTATTGTTGAGAAGCTGGACCTCATAATGGAGGAACTTGGCATTGACAAAACAAGTGATGTATTGGATTCCACCATTGATGCTAAGAAAATCAATCACCTCTATCTTCAATCGCTGCTTGACCCCAAACGCTTTGAGTTTGCAAGTGAAAGTTGGCTGTATGACATCAAGCAAAAACTGAATGACTACAAATCAACAGAGGGAGCATTGCCTACAATCTCTCCTGACGAGATAAATGCCAGGTCAGCAGCAGAGGTGAAATACAGTCCATTGCCAATATGGTTGGAAAACTTGATGATGCTTTATTGTCAGACGTATGGATTCCAATGGCGTAAGAATCTGATGGGCTTCGCAGAATACCATTTCGGAAAAGGCAATATTCTGAAAGCTGTTTTCGATACTGATAAGGCAGCTGATAATCCCGATGCTGAACAACTCAACTTACAGCACCCGATTATCAAGCAAATACTGAATGAAGTGGATGTTGGCATGCAAGGGAAGATTCCTGTACTTCAATCTTTTGATGGAAAGGAAACGGCTGGTTATCTTACCATCTGGAAGGTGTCAGCCTTGAATGAGAGGGAATCGAAGGTTACTTATACTGCACAATTCGTATCTGACCAAGGTCGCGTATTTGTCCCGTACGCCAATGCTCTGTGGAATAAACTGGTGCAGGATGCAAATGCTTTTCAACAAGTGTCTTGGGAGACAGGATGCCTCGACTTTGAAAACAACACCCAGTTGCACACTAATCTCTATGCAGTCTTTCACCGAATGGAGGAAGGCATTATGACAGGACTTCAAACCATCGCAGAAAAAAAACTGAGAGCTTTGGACTTTACAGAACAACGCCTGAGTAGAATTGGTATTGAAAATATTCGTCTTGCCAAGATGCGTCGGTTAAAGGAAGAAAGAGAGGAATGGATGAACACATTCCGCAAATCTGCTCATGTTGTGCCAGAGGTGAAACATATTCTAACCGTTAAGATTGATGGATAAGTTCGTTGAGACCATATTACAGAAAATCACCCGACAGGGATGTAACCTCAGTATTGTCAAGAATACTGATGGTTTCCTCAGTCGTGTTGATACGCAGCAGATGTTCATCAAGGAAGCTGGTGTGACACTGCTTGCTGATTCTCCATTGGCTCTTCGTGTTCATTACGAACGGTGGTATAAGGGTAGCGGGGAACGGTTTTGCTATATTGTCAATGATTTGGATGAAATTCTGCCAGATATCAAAGCAGAAGCTTTCTGTTGTGAATTCAGTGTAGCAGATGTTTTGTGGGGTTATGACCGTGGAGAACTATTTCGTTGGAATCCACCTTACTCGGTGTTGCATCACCTTTTCGAGAATAAGTTGAATAGTTATCTGAATGCAGCACAAACACGTGAGGAGATGGGGTATGTGTTAGAAGATATGCCTGTTTATGATCTTGAAAAGATTAGTGAAAATGTGCGCAGCATTCAACTTGACTGGTTGAGTGCAGAAACAATGGAGAAGGTTTGTAGGTATATACTTTCTGCTATCAGTAACCGCAGGTATCCTCAGATGGAATTTCTGATTGACGAAATCAATGGAAAATTTCAATCGTTTATAGACAACAATTACATCGGACTACTCACAAAAAGTCATCTGACCCGTCCTTATTCGGTATATAAAGTGTTGCCTCACATCAATTCTGCTCATAAAGAACATGTTGATAAGGTTGCTCTCTTCGTTATAGATGGTATGTCTTATTGGCAATACCTTATGCTAAAAGATATGCTGGCAGAAAAGGATATCGAGCCAGTGGACAATGTCTGCTATGCATGGATGCCCAGCATTACAAAGCTTTCACGCCAGGCTTTATTTCGTGGTGAAATGCCCAAAGATTCTTATGTGCAGAATCCGCAGAATGAGAGTAAGCTGTGGTTTGAATATTGGAAGAAACGGCAAGTTCCTGCGTCAACAGTATGGTATGAACACAATGGTTCCATAGTTAATCCTGAATTGTATAACAGATATGGGTATGTCACAACAAGTCTTGACAATCACATGCACGGATGCCGTGATCTGAAAGATTTGTATGACCTCACATCAAACAGACTGGTAGAAATCGTACCCGACATCATGAAACTTTATGATGCTGGTTATACCATTTATGTTACAGCCGACCACGGAAATGTGTATTCACATGCATGGCGAACGTTAAACGCACAGGAAAAGGCTATGCTCTATACCAATGAAAGCCGTGGCGGACGACATCTTATATTCACGAAAGAAGAGCATCTGAAGTTTTTCTTCAATGAGAATCCAGCTTTAAAGGATGACATGTACATTCGTGGTAACTATGCTGTGTGGAGAACTGGAAAATGCTTCAAGAGCGAGAATGAGGTAACACATGGTGGCTGTCATTTCCTGGAAATGATAGTGCCATTTGCAAAAATTGAAAAGAAATAACAATGGGAAAAGTAATAGGAATAAACCAAAGAATATCTGTAACGCTAATTGAAAATGGACTCAAAGCTGTTTTTGATGGTGTATATAACAAAGAGTTTGCCCGCTCACTTGCAGAATACGAGTTCCAAGGCGAGAACCGTTTGAAAAAAGCCGTAAATGAGCTAAGTAAAGTGGTAGAGAAGAACGCTATCATCCCTTTCTTGATGGAACACAAGGAACAAGTGCTAAATGCTATGCAGTATAAGGCAGACCGTGCCATTATTGTAGCAGCACTCTATAATTCAGCCTTTCCCTTCAGTTATGAAGAGGTGTGTATACTCGGAAAATACTTCCATGTTCAAGACCAGGTATCTCGCAAACTGTTGGAAGAGAAGATTTCTGAAATTTACGGATTCAATAAAGCCATATCAAACGCAATTGACTACAGCATCCCAACATTGGTTGAAGCAGGATTCATAGAACGCCCATCAGCAGGCATCTATACAAGACCCTCTCTTAATGCTACGACAGAAATAGCTTTGGCTACATATCGTGAATCGTTCTTCCTCAATAACCCACTTCTAAGTAGAAACAATGATTACGATGGGAGCCCGTATTTTGAATTTGTGAGATAAACAAAATCGTGAACAATAATATATGCAATGTCACAGGGACAGGTCCACGACATCATGACTGATGCACAGTTTTTGGGTTTTAAGAATGATAGGAGAGTAATTCCCCTGTTTTACGATTTTCCATGCAAATTTATAAAAATAAAATGAGAGTTGCGAAGATGTTGACTGAAAAAATTATATTCATCTTTATTTTCTTTGGCCAGGCCTTTATCGAAGAATGATACAGGAGGTCAAAATGGCCCTTGTTTTTGCTTTCCCCAAACTGTTATCTGTTATTTGTTATCTGTAACGCAAAAAATTCATTTTTGGAAACTGTCAACTGTCAACTGTAACGCTTGGTGTTGATGTCATTGACCCGTCCCTGTGACATATTAATCGAAATTCTTAGCCATATATCGTTATTTCTTTTTATACGTTCTGTTCTTATTGCCGCCTTGTGCTTCGATATAGCCGAACTCCGTAAGTTGGCGCAGGTAACGTTTGGCAGTTGTTTGAGTTAGGTTAAATTGCTTGGTGATGATCTCTGTTGTGATTTCATCCTTTCCGTCTGCAAAGATTAAAATATCGGCCAATTTCTTAGCTAATGCTGGCTTTATCGACCATTTATCGACCATTTCCTCTGCAAAATCAATTTTATCGACCATTTCCTCTGTCATAGACTTGATAAATTGGTCGATATCCCATTTAAGATGCTTACAATGCAATTGGGTCATACAGTCCAGAAATATCTGAATATCTTCATTCTCTCTTGTGTCTATCAAAGCCTGAATATATTCAGCTTTATCCTCCCTAAGCACTTTGGTGGGTAACACACCATATTCTATTTGGAGCAAATTCATCAATAGTCTGCATGTTCTGCCATTACCGTCAGCCCAAGGGTGAATGGAAACCAATTCAAAATGTGCCCAAAAGCTTAGTTCATAGATAGCTGCAATATCTGTCTTATCAATCGCCATACGGCGTTTGTTCAGTTCCTCACAGAATGCTTCAAGTCTTGAGGGTACTTTCAAGTACGACATATATGACTTTCCTCCAAAGCCTGCTGTCACATTCAGTTTTCTTAATTCGCCTTTGGCTGCAGAGAAATCTCCCCCAAGAGAATGATATTCACTTCCAGTACGAGCCATAACCTTTGATGCAAGTGTGATTAGCCAATTTACAGTAATAGCTTCATGGTGTTTTATCCACTTCATGCCATAGTCGTATGCTGTTTTAAGGTCAAGGTTCATCAGTTGTTCTACCAAGGTGCGCTTTTGTGATGTGATGCCTTCATCAAACAACAGTTGAGCTTCCAATTCTGTAACAGTAGAACCTTCGATGGCTGTGGAGTGCGTGATGATAGAGTACAGATAGAACTTTTCGTAGTCTATCTGCTCACTAACGCCTAACTCCTTGTGTTGTTGAATGAGGCTCAATAGCATTTCTTTATTCTCTTTCGTCATATAGCTTCGGTTTTATTCAAACCAATACTGCATGCGAGATGCAAGCAAGGTTTCAAGATGTCACAGGGACAGGTCAACGACATCATGACTGATGCACAGTTTTTGGGTTTTAAGAATGATAGGGGAGTAATTCCCCTGTGTTACGATTTTCCATGCAAATTTATAAAAATAAAATGAAAGATGAGAAGATGTGGGAAGAAAAAGTTGTCATTCGTCTTTATTTTCTGTAGTCAGGCCTTCGTCAAAGAACGATTCATGAGGTCTAAACGCACCTGTTTTTGCTTTTTCAAAACTGTAACTGTAACAACAGTAACGCTAAAATGAGTTTAGGAAACTGTTATATTGTTATATTGTAACGCTTGTAACGCAAAAATGAGTTTAGGAAACTGTCAACTGTCAAACTGTAACGCCTGTAACGCAAAACAAAATCTTTAACGAAAATCTTTCTCCGTGTCCTCCGTGTGTTCCGTGGATTTTTTTTGGGTAGCCTGAAGGCTAGATGTTTTGGAGTAGCGAAGACAGAGTGAGAGCTCGCTTTCACTATGCTGAGTCACGACAAAACAAACCATAGGTAAATCTTTGGAGGAAATCTTTAATAAAAATATGGCCTACGGCCAGAAATATATCATCGGAATTTAGACGGAATTAGACGGAAATAAAATCTTTAACGAAAATCTCATACCAAAATGCGCAACAGTACGTTGCTCTATAGGAGCGTTTTATTATGGATCGCCTTACGGCTCGACATCTTAACAAAAATCCTTAGAATAATCTTTAACGAGAATCTTTTTCCGCTTTCTATGTTAAAATCCAAATATTTTGACCATTATTTTTAATTTATGCTGATATTTTATATTCTGGTGAGAAAATTTGGCGATTTCGGACCATAGCAGTGACCAAACGTATGAGTTTGTT
>NZ_NPJB01000094.1:0-6966 GCF_002251345.1 Prevotella sp. P4-119
TTCCATGAAGGCAATGGAGTTTTACAATTTGGATTATCTATAAACAACGAATATGGTTTTTCTTTTAGTATCCTAACGACATTAGAAATTGTGTCATAAACGCTCAAAGTATATAATCGATCTCCTGCATTATAAAAGTCTAAAATATCATTTATGTTATAACGTAACCATCCTATATCATATAAGTCTCTCTTAAATTGATTGAATTCTTTCTTTCCTACTTTTGCATCTACTATTTCTTTACATTGCATATATTTATTTAAATCCAAAGCCTTGCTCTTTCTATTCTGCTTCGTTGATTCTTTAACGTAGTTACTTGCTTCATTTTGATACATTGTCTTTAAATCAGTAAAAGACGTGCTCTTTAGTAATTCACAAAGCTGATTAAAAAGAGGATTAATTTTCTCTTCTAGTAAATTACCATTGATGGGTTTATCATTTTTCATATAAGTTAAACGTTTTTGTTTTCTGCTGCAAATGTACAAACTATTTTTTAATAGCCAAAGGATTTGTTGTCTATTTTTCTGACAACAATGGGTGTGTTAGAGATTTTATGCCTTGAAATACTATTCAAAACGGGTATAGGCACATGACCGTTTGGGTAAAGGCATACAATGAAAAGATGTCGTTTCTCTCCCTAATAGTATTAATGCTCCATCTTGTAAGACTTAATGTCCGCCCCAACGGTTATGGTTACTGTAACCGATGTCAGACACAAACAGGAATAACGGACGATTATTCCCAGCCTGGGAATGTTTTGTTCCCAGCCTGGGAGTCTAGCATTCCCACCTGGGAATGAATCATTCTCCTTAAAGGAACTGTTGGCGCTGATTAAAGAACGGTTTAGTAGAAATAAGCGTGCCTTATTGACGAATAACAATACTTGTTCAAAACATTGACACTTTTTGATTGGAGGGTATTTAAAAATGTCGTATCTTTGCAGCGGAAAATTTAAGTAGAACCCTTTAAAAACAATTAAGATTATGGCACATCAATTTCCTACAACAAACGACAACAGACGGAGAAGAGTCAGTGACTATTTGTTTCGTAACCTTCCTTTGATACAGGTACGCAATCAGCACAGTGCAGCTGTTGAAAGCGGCAACTGGGGAATGATGCTATACTACAAGTTCTTGTATCATCTGCTCGAGGCTTCAATGCCAGATTCCCCCCAGAGAGTACCTGAACACTTGCACAAGATGGCATTTACCGAACCTGCCGATGCATTGACGGGACTGAAAGCCATTCTGGAACAAGACCGCAAATACAATCCTGACGATGTTGACAAACTTACCAAAGTCATCAACACCATTGAAGCAATAGTCAAACCTATACCTTTTTCTTGATAATAATTTGGCAGATTGGTATTTATTGATTACTTTTGCAACAATAATAATTAAAAACAACAACGCTTATGGAAATCAATATTGGAAAACTCATTGAAGAAGAGATGAAGCGCCAAGGCGTAAAACATGGAGAGTTGGGCAGGCGCATCTACAAATCAAGAACCAATGTATATAATATCCTACAGCGCAACAACATCGATACGGTGTTGTTGAGGCGCATTAGTTGTGCACTGAAAACCAACTTCTTTGCCCTTTACGCCAAAGAGATGGAGAAAGAAGGGTGTCACGAACCTGCAGAGCCCACAACGGATATGCTGAAATTCACGCTGCAAGACGACGAGAAGGAGTTTTTCGTTGATGAGGATATCAACGAGGGCTATCAGGAAATCGATGCGCTTGATGTCAGTCTGATCATCAATGGTGTGAAATACGATGTGACCCTCGACATGCTGCCAGAAGAATTGTTCCCGTTACTCGTATATGTATATAGCAATGCTCTTGAAAACGGTCCATTAAGAGATATGAACGACGAGGCACTCGACGAGAACTTCTTTCCTTGGTTAGCGCAGAACCATCCGCGATTAGCCGGAGCCATCGTATATGCGACGGAAGAGGTGCTGACTGAACTGATAGCAGACGATGTAGATGGAAAATACCGCAATCATATCAATTACGAGGAGCCAAGCGATGAAGACGACTGGTACTGCCTTGGCGATAATGATATCAAATACCACATAGGTGATCTGACTGAACGTATTCATAAAGTTAAAAGGCCCTCATCATGGTTGTTACCAGCTCTCGATTATTGACCAAATCAGCGTTTAAGATTGCACTGAGCTGTCCGCATAAGCTGTTTTACTACGGACGGCCTGACGAGTATGAGAACGCCAATGCCAACGACGAGTTCTTGGAGTCGTTGGCTGAAGGCGGTTTCCAAGTGGGTGAACTGGCAAAGATCTATTGCGATGTGCCTGCCGATTGTGACCTGAAGGACATCATGGGCCACGAGGATTCACTGAAGCGTACACAGGAACTGATGCTGCGTGACCAGGTGAACATCGCCGAGGCAGCCTTCTGCTTCGGCAATCTCTTTGTGCGTGTGGATATCCTGAAGAAAGATGGTAACAACATCAAACTGATAGAGGTGAAGGCTAAGTCGTGGAATCCTGAAACGGATAATTTTATCAGCTCTAGGCCCAAGGGAGCCGTAGCCAGCGGCATTCGTCCCTACGTCTATGATGTAGCCTTCCAGAAGTATGTGGTATGCCAAGCCCTGAAAGAGTTGTATCCCAACGAGGACTACAGCGTCAAGGCTTTCCTGATGATGGCTGATAAGAGCAAGCGTGCAGATATCGATGGTCTGAACCAACTGTTCAAGATTGAGAAGAACCAGCAAGATCGTGCTGAGGCCGTAATGGCGCCCGATGCTCGCCAACGGATAGCCCAAAGTAAGGTGCAGGTGGTAACACCTTTCGATGTGGATGAACTCTGCGATACCATTATTGCTGGCGAAACCACTGAGCAGACAACAGATAAGAATCCTACCTGCATGGGGATGCGCTTTGTGCCGTTTATCCATTGGGCAGCCGATTACTATTGCAAGGACAATCCTTGTCCTTCGGATGTGGAGTTGGCTGGCAAGTGTCTGAAGTGCGAGTTCCACTGCGTAGAGGGCAGCAAGAAGAAGGATGGCAAGCGTGAATGCTGGCTAACGCAGGTGAGTGAAGATGACTACGACCATCGGCCTCACATCGCCACGCTGAATGGAAGCAACCTGAGCACCAATCGCAGCAAATGGGTCGGCGAGGGAAAATATTTCATGGATCAGTTGACGGAAACAGAACTGAAGCCTTATAACAAGAAAACACCGGATGCACCTGGCTTGGACGACTATCAGCGGAAATGGCTGCAGATTGGACTGGAAACTGGGAACGACGGCATCTTAAGCCGATTTAAAGCGCATCTGAACGGCAATACCTATTTAGACGTAGATGGTCTTCGCGAAGAGATGGCGAAGTGGAAGTATCCACTCCACATGATCGATTTCGAGACGACAGCTGTTGCCCTGCCTTATTATATAGGTATGAAGCCATACGAACAAGTGGCCTTCCAGTTCTCACATCACATCATCTACGAAGACGGACGCATTGAGCATGCCGGACAGTATCTGAACGAAGATGTGACGAAGTTCCCCAATTTCGAATTTGTACGCGAGCTACGTCGGCAGTTGTCTAAAGACAAAGGCACCATCTTCCGCTATGCTACCCATGAGAACAGCATTCTGTGCACCATCGCTAAGCAGTTGGCTGACAGCAACAAGCCAGACAAAGATGAACTGATAGCTTTTATTCGCAGCGTCACGCACAACCATGACGAGAAGAAAGGCGAACTCTACGAGGGACTACGCGACATGGTGGATTTGCTGCAAGTAGTGAAACGTTACTTCTACCAGCTGGACGAGATGCACGGCAGCAACAGCATCAAGCAGGTGCTGCCTGCCGTCCTGAACAGTAGTCAGTATCTGAAAGATAAGTACAGCAAACCTATCTATGGCTCAGAAATCAAGAGCTGCAACATATTGTCTGACAATCCGCTAGCATGGATAACCATAGATGCTGCCGGGCATGTGGACAGCCCTTACCACCAACTGCCGTCAGTAGGCGATTTGATTGGCATGAGCGATGAAGACATGGACCAAATGGAACAGCTATCCACTGATGAAAAGAACTTCGAAGTGGCCAATGGCGGTGCAGCCCTGACGGCCTATAACAAGTTGATGTTCTGCGAGGGCGAAACGATGAACGAGGCATTGCGCCAGGCGCTTCTGCGCTATTGCGAGCTCGACACGATGTCGATGGTATTTATCTGGGAATACTTTCACGATATGGTACAAAGATGAAATGGGGTTTGAATTCAAACCCCATTTCATCTTCTCTAATACTCATCCTCATTGAAAAGGAAATCTTCTTTGGTAGGATAGTCGGGCCAAATGTCTTCGATGCTCTCATAGACATCACCCTCGTCTTCTATCTCTTGCAGATTCTCCAACACTTCGAGCGGTGCGCCCGAACGGATGGCATAATCTATTAATTCATCTTTGGTTGCCGGCCATGGTGCATCTTCAAGTTTAGATGCTAATTCAAGTGTCCAATACATATTGCTTTTTTTTTATAGGTTTTTTATTTTGCCCGCAAAAGTAACATAATTTTTCTTATTTACAAACATTCTGCCATATTTTTTCACTCTGACCGGCAATATGATTGAGTTTTTTTGCAAAAACAAACAAATAATCGCTCAATCGGTTGATATATTCAGAAACTTCGACTGATACAGTAGCCTCTTTCGCCAACTCGCAGATGCGACGTTCGGCACGTCGGCATACCGTGCGACAAACATGCGCTTGCGCTGCTTCACGGGTTCCACCTGGCAATACAAAGCCTTGACGTTCGGGCAACATCGCCATAATCTCATCAACCTGACGCTCAAGCAATGCGGTTTCGCCCTCTGGCAAATGGGCTGAGGGATAAAGCGGTGTGGTATCTTGATTGGTGGCTAAGTTAGTGCATACGTTAAACAGATTGTTCTGGATACGTTGTATCATGGCCTTATCATCGCCTTCAGGCAACAAAGCTGCTAAAAGTCCTAAGTGGGACGATAGTTCATCGACGGTGCCATAGGACTCTAAGCGGGCACATGACTTACTTACACGTTCACCGCCGACAAGTGAGGTCTGTCCACCATCACCTCTACGGGTATATACTTTTGTTATCTTCATAGACTTAAAAGGTTATTATATTTATTATAATTAGAAATTCACACGATAATGATGTTTATAGCGATGACTGTCAAAAAGCACTATGCCACAATAATAGAGGTCGTAGGTTATAGTGACCTGCTCACATTCCTTGATATGGCGCCAGCGTTCAGTATTGCGATGAATGCCTTCCACAACAAGCACCGACTCTTCATCGGCATGACGTAACAGTAGGTCGGCATCGTCCTCTATCGTAATACGCGCCAACTGAAATGTACCACGATTGCCCATTGCTTCTTGTGGATAATCGGTCAGACGCATCTTGCGACAACCTGCATGCCACCATGCCTCATACTCGTCACGCAACATCACCGATGGTTGACGCCAGTTGGCAAGTCGGAAATACAGACGTCCTAACTTGCGCTCTGTAGCATTATGAGCAAGATTGTCCAATTCGTCATAGGCATAGTAAGGCCAGTGTTCGTTGATCACATAACGTACAAAAGCGTAGTCGGTCGGCGACTGAATGCCGAAACCTCTACTGCAACCCATACGGCAGAGCCAAACCCATAACATGTTTAAACGTCCTTTCATAGTTCAGAAATTAGTATTTGGCATTATGATTGGGCCTTAACGACGCCCACTATGTGTCATTCGCTCCAAGGTTCTTCGTATCAATGGACCCATTGGCATCTCTACATTGATCTTGCCCATCTTGATGATTGGTGTCACAATAGGCTCCATAAACATCCGATGCTGAAATGGATCGTATATCTGTTGAGCTCCCAAATGCATACCGACCTTGTGGTTTTCCACCGTAAAATACCCACCATAACGCGACGTTGGAACCAGTGAATAAGCGCCCATGGAGAAATAGGGATTGGTAGCGTAATATTGTCCAAAGACTGTGGCTGATAAGTTTTCAGAAAAAACATAGTGGACACTTCCACCAACACCATATTGATTATACACTCCTGTAGGCAAGAGAAATCTGTTGACATTGGTATTGGCGCTGAACGTCAACGGGCCTACATTATAATATCCTGCAGCAAATAATGAACGCGTAGAGGCCATGCCGATATAGTCAGCTGACTGCATATCTACATCAAACTTCAGATGTTCATTGACCGTCAGCGAAGGACGCATCATAGGATTTTCGTAGGCAATAGCACCCTCTCCTACTACGACTCTTGGCAGCATCATCACATTGTCTGTAGGATATTGAACTGGGGAAACTGCATTAGTTTCTGCTCGCACAGCACCTATGGTCTTTGGTAACGTGCGGTAAACTGCCAATGAATCATTGTGCGAAACTTCAATGGAGTCACGTCGCATAGTCTCCATTCCATTTCGCTCCGCTGTTGTTTGCGCCATTATGCTATGATGCATCAAAAGCACAAACATTATCATCAGCATTCTACCTTTTCCCATTTTCATGTTCACAAAGGTAGTGCAAATCGAGCGAAATGCAAAATAAAAGTTCACTTTTATTTTCTTTTCCGAAATGCAGCCTACCTAAGACCGAAGGTCAAAGGTACGAATAAGCGAATAAAAAGCCAAATATATTTGAGTCTTTTGAGCACAAGTACCTATGAAAAGTACAATACCAATACTTTATACTGTCTATAGTCAATTGGGTTTGAAAAGCCAATAGACTATAAGATATGCCACTATTCCTACAAGTAATACTACAAACATAATGATACACTTACTGTTTTACTGCCCAAATTTACACATATTTCACCTAACAACAAAACTATCACTATAATTATTATGCATTGATGTTTCAATATAACATCTAAGAAACAAATATGGCCTAAGAATAAGAACTATACGTTACATAACTAACACTTTTAGTTAAATAAC
>NZ_NPJB01000095.1:0-267 GCF_002251345.1 Prevotella sp. P4-119
CATTCCGAACAGAGAAGTTAAGCCCACTTGCGCCGATGGTACTGCAATGCAATGCGGGAGAGTAGGAGGCCGCCATCTTTTACAAAGCACCTTGTTTCAGCAATGAAGCAAGGTGCTTTTTTTCGTTTCCTCCCTTTACAGATCCACGGAACACACAGAGTACACTCTAAGTTTGCAGAAGAATGCGACGCAGTCGCATAAATGTTAAATAATCAAGGTAAAACTATGATTGCTAAAGACAGTTTCGTACCTTTGTTGTAAAAAGGT
>NZ_NPJB01000096.1:0-86615 GCF_002251345.1 Prevotella sp. P4-119
AACCTTAATCAGGCTCTTGTAGAAATTTCTGTAAGAGAGTATATAGATAGTATTGGTTTTACAGGTGTTGCTATCCATAAATCAGGAGTACCTTTTAGAAATTTATAGTATAACAATTATTTATTGACATAATATGAATCTATATGTAACTTACGGAATCATTTTCATGATTCTTTTGGTCTTGGAGCTTGTCTATTTCAAGATTGCGGACAAGTGTAACATCATCGATAAGCCGAATGAGAGGTCTTCGCATAGCACAATAGTGCTGCGTGGTGGCGGTATCATCTTCATGTTGGGGCTGTGGATATGGTCGGCGTTTTATGGGATTAGCTATCCATGGTTCCTAACAGCTGTCACGTTGATTGCGGGCGTGAGCTTCGTGGATGACATCCAATCGTTGCCCGACTCGGTGCGGCTTGTGGCTCAGTTTGTGGCTATGGGACTGATGTTCTATCAATTGGACATGCTGCATTGGGAGATGTGGTGGGTGGTGATCATTGCGCTTATCGTGTGTGTGGGTGCTTCAAACGTCATCAACTTCATGGATGGCATCAACGGCATTACGGGCGGATATGCGCTCTCTGTGCTGCTGCCTCTGCTGCTGATCAACAATGGTGCTGCCGGATGCGACCTGAACGCTAAAGTGGCTTTCGTGCCTACTTCGCTCATCATGACGGTCATCTTGGCGGATGTGGTGTTCTGCCTGTTCAACTTCCGTCCGAAGGGTAAGGCGAAATGCTTTGCAGGCGATGTGGGTTCAATTGGCATTGCCTTTATCCTGCTGTTCATGATCGGGCAGCTGATAATGAAGACTGGCGATGTGACGTATCTTGTTTTCTTGTTGGTGTATGGTGTGGATGGCTGCCTGACTATCTGCCACCGCATTATGCTGCATGAGAATCTCGGAGAGGCGCATCGCAAGCATGCGTATCAGTTGATGGCGAATGAGCTGAAAATTGGACATGTGACTGTTTCGTTGATTTACATGGGAATACAGTTGGTCATATCACTCGGATTTATTTACTTAATTCCGAATACAATTGTGGCGCATTGGGCGTATCTTGTCGGTATGTTTATTTTGTTGGCGGTGGCTTATGTGCTATTTAAGAAGAAGTATTATCATTTGCATGAGGATTATTTGAAGGAATTAGGAATTAGAAATTAGGAATTAGGAATTAAGATGGAAATAATTGAAATTAATGATAATCTGTTGGCGGCATTGCATCTGCGTGCTGCTGACTCGGAGAGACTGAGGATGAACTATGACCTCAGGACGACTGCCGATGACACGTCGCAGAGGATGCTGAATGCCTTGGAGGTGGGGACGAGGGTGCCGATACATCGGCATTTGGAGACGAGCGAGACGACAATTTGTCTGCATGGGTGCATGGATGTAGTGTTCTATGACTTGAAGCCGAATGAGGACTGTGGCGGCCCGGTGATGGGGGACTGCGGAACGGTGATTGCCGATGGCATGGAGGCGAATGTGTTTGAGCGGTATCGGGTGAGGCTCTGTCCCCGAGAGGGGAAGTATGGGGTGCAGATACCGCTTGGGGCATGGCACTCGGTGGAGGTGTATGAGCCGAGCACGATATTCGAGGCGAAGGACGGGGCGTATAGGGTCAGGTGACAGGTACCTTAACCATCTATAAACAATTAAGAATTGGCACGAGACAAAAACGAATCAGGGACCTGACTCCTGACCCTGCGGGGATGGAAAATGCTCCCATCCCGATTGGGGAATGAGAGCATTGAGGGTTACTTCTTCCAGATGTTGCTGATGACGCAACGACGGTTGTGCTTGAGCGAATGGCTGACGTGGATCCAGTGGGTGACGGTGCCCTCCTTGTTCTTGCGGTGCTCCATGATGCACTGGTCGAACTGGGTGTTTTCGATTATCCAATCCATCCAATCACTGAGGAGCGAGAGGGATTGCGATGGCGATAGCTTCTTGCCGTTGATGTCGAGCAGGGGGGCGGCGATGTCGGCTGCCTCGCCGGTCATGTGCTGAGAGGTGCGAACACCACCCACGAGCTGGTTGAGCTTCTTGCAGCGGTAGCCGCTGGAGATGACCACCGGACGGTCGAGGTGACGACGCAGGGGTTCGAGGACTTCTTGACAGAGGCGACGGAGATTGTCGATAGCCGAGGCCGATGGGGTGTTGTCGATGCCTCGGGCTGAGGCGGTGGCGCTTCGGGTGAATTCCGAAAGGCGAAAATGCTGACTTAAATACGTATCTTCCATACTATATATATAATGAGTGATAATGTCAGAATAGTTTCATGCGTTGATGATTTTGAGGGTTACTTCATTGCCTCGCTCTATACTTTTGCGGAGACGTTCGTAGAGGGTGTCGAAAGCGGCTCTTGAGTGCTTGAGGCATCCAGGACAGATGAAGGTGCCGACGATGATGCTGCCGTCTTCACGATGATATACGCCATTGCCGGGTTTGAGCAAGTGGCATACCTGTGGCTGATTGCGGTTGAGCTTGATGCAAGTGAGCCTTTTGCAGCTGCTGCAGTCGCCTATCTTGATGACGGGCATCTTGCGGGCATACTTGCGGCACTTGACGATGCTAAGTGGATAGACTCCGGAGGGAAGTGCCGTGGCGACATTCTCGGCGGTGTTGCAGAGACGGAGTGAACCGTCGATGGTGAGACTACCATCAATTGTCTCATTGGTTTTGCGATGGCGGGTGATAAGTATCTGCATAATATAAAAATGAAATTCTATCGAGTTGACGTTTGACGTTTTGACGTTTTAGACTCTCTCGCAGGCTCAGTGCTTGCTAAGATAGTAATCAGAATAGTCCTTGTAATCAGGTGGGAGCTGGTGGCGGACAATGGAAGAGGGTGACCCAAGCAATCGTCGCAAATCCAGAAACAAACGCTCACCGGGCTCGTCCTGATCGGGATACATGTGTAAGACTGTTGATAGCTGAGAGTTGAGGGTTGAGAGTATTTGCAGATCCTGCGGCTTGAGGAGCGTTGCCGACGGTATTGCAACGGCCTTGTGACCACTGGAGAGCATTGCCCAACAGTCGCTTGCTCCCTCTGTGATAAACAGAGGCTCGCCTTTCTTGAGAAGCTTCAGCACGGGCAGATTGTAGATGTGGCAGGTGTGACCGTAGGGAAACTTAAAGCGAGGGGCGGATGATGACTGATTGTTGATTGATGATGACTGATAACTGAGATTGCGGTTCTGAACGCCTATCAGATGGCTGTCGATGTCATAATAGGGAATCTGGAGCCACGACGTGCCTTGCTTGTCGGTGAAGGAGTTGAGGCGACACCAACTGACGACTCGCGGGTCGAGCTTGCGCTGGTCGAAGAGAAAAGTGCGTGCTGCTTCGTTGAGGAAGGGACGCTCGAAGAACCTGAGGTACTTGCTGGCGTCGAATGTGTGCTTGGGCGTTTGGGGTTTGTCGGCAGGTTGCCACTCTGAGAGAATGACGTTGTGCTCGTCGGCAAGCCACTTGCAGGCATCGGCAAACTTTAGATTGAGATGGTTGGCCACAAGATCGATGGTTCGGCCATTTGCTCCACACACATAGCAGCGGTAGCGGTTCTTGGATGTATTGAAATGTAGCGACGGACGTTGGTCGTCGTGGAAGGGACAGAGAGAGAAATGGCGCTTCACTATGAGTCCCAGTCGCTTAGCGACCCCCTCTATGGGGAGGTCGATAAGCTTTTGGATGTCGTTTTGGTCTATCATATTTTCTTGAATGTGTTTTTGTCGAGTTCAACAATGAGCTTGAGCTTCTTCCACAGACTGATGAAGGTGCGTGCTGGCGAGGTGAGCTCTTGCTGCTTGATGAGCAGCTTGAGCTGGTCGCGGGTGAAGGTCTCGGTGCAGAGGTCGTAGAGCCTTGGCTTCTGGGATGGTGCTTCTCCGGCACGCTTGGCGTTGAGCTCGTTGAACTTGTCGCCCCAGCGGTTTAACATTCCATGGATGATATACTCGCTGAGAAAGCGGTAGATGCGGATGCAATGATTCTGGATGGCGACTGATGACTGATTACTGAACGCTGATGATTGAGAATTTAATGATTCCTCCAGCAGATACAGGTAATAGCATAAAGTGGTGGCTCGGAAGGCACTCACACTGGCACGCTTGCGGAACACCTTGATGGCTTCCGACCCCGAGAGGCTGTACTCCTTGGCCTTGCGCTTGATGAAGCGGCGGCACTCGTTGTCGAGCCAGCACATGTCGATCTCCTTCGTGGGCTGCAACTGTCCTTCGGGAGTGTAGGTGTCCTGCATCATCTTTTCAAGTATGGCGTTGATGCTCTGCAGTTGGGAGTCACTATAGGGTATGAACACCTCGTTGTCGGATTCCACGTCGTCGTCGAGTTGACAGACAATGCATCGGGTGATGTTGCCGCCCTCGATGGCCTTGCGGTCGTAATACTCGTCGAGTGCCGCCGGAGTGGCGCAGAACATCGAACAAATATTTATATCAACGATCGCCGAATAGCTGTTGTCCGACGCATAGTCGATACCGAAGAGCGAGCCAAGGTCGTAGGCCGTACGCATGATGGTGCGAAGGTTTGAATAGCCTTGCTTGCCGGCATCGGTCACCTGGGCGAGTTCCTCGGCGAACATCCAAAAGGTGAGGGTGTCACCAAGGATGCGCTCGTAGAAATCGGCTCGCTTGGTGAGGACGGTCTTGGAGATGGTGGGAGGAATGACGCGGATGGTGGTTCGCGGTTCCTCTTCCAACTTCTCGTTGGCTTTCCGGCGCTTCTTCTTCTCGCGATACTCCTGTTCGAGTCGGCGTTGCTCCTTGTCGCGAGCTTTGAGGGTGTCGTTCATGATGAGACCCTCGATGTCGGCGGCAAATGACTTGCCGCACGACTGGGCGCCCTCGATGACCACCTGAAGCAGCAGCGAGTGCATGCGGGTGGTGTCGTGATAATACTTAACGCGGATGCGGCTTGCCAATGCACACAGGGGGGCGAGTGAGGCAATGAAGCTCGGCACCTTGCGCGAGCAGGGGGCATTGCTGACAATCTCGCGGATGATGGGTGGCAGGTCCTTGTCCTTGGGCAGACTAAGCCGATCGAGTGTGGTTTCAAGTTCGTCTTCCATCTTTAGTCAATGATATTAAATGCGTTCAACAATTCAGAATATACCTTGAAGGCAAGATATTGGCGGTTGGTGATGCCACTGGCGTTGATCGTCTTCATGTGAATCTGATACTTGCCGTTCTGCATGTGCACCAACGAGCAGTAGTTGCCATCGAAGAGCTTCGGGTTGCGCTTGGGGCGACGGCTCTTCACCGCCTCCTCGAACCGGAAGCCACCGGTGATCTTGCTGATTACGCCGTTGAGGCACTGTCCTTCTTCGATGGGGAGGGACGGTTGGGTGTTGTCGGGTGTCTGGAATGTGCAATCCAGGGTCACGTTGGGATAAGTCTTTTTCATAATGCAAAATGAATTAGAGTTTGGGAATTGACTTGTTGCGGTAGTGAAGCGGACGGAGAATCTTCTTGTTCTCAGGCTCGTCGTTGAAGCCGCCTCCGGCACGTGTGATGTAGAAGTAGAGCGCGCCTAAGGTGAAGTTGGCGGGCGGAATGATGTCGCCACTTTCGAGATAGTCGAGAAGCGAGTAGCAGAGCTCCTCTTGGGCGCGCTTCTTCAATACGCGAAGGATGGGGCGCACGAAATCCTGCTGCTCGGGCTTCAGGTAGTTGAACAAATCAGACTGAACTGATTTTGGGAATACGATCGGATCGGTGGATTGACCTGCCGATGATTGACGGTAAAAATTCTGTTGCATACGGAATATAAATATATTAGAAATGAAATTGCTGGATGAATTGTTCGATGTCGGCACATATATCGCCCATCTGGATGAGCATGTTGTCCTGACGGTTTTCGCTCATCTGAGCGGCACGGCGCCATGCTTCGAGTGCCACCTCGTTGCTGAGGTCTTCGAGAAAGCGGCGCGAGGATCGTTCTGACCTTCTCCTCAGGTAGGGCTTAAGACGACGGGCACACTCTGGACGATCGCTGATGTAGTACTCGGTGAAGCTGCGGAAGCTGATGAACTCTTCGTTTTGCTGAAGTGATTTCTTAATTCTCATAATTGTTCATTTAAATTAATTTTATTGATTATTATGTGGTGCGGAAAGCCGACATGCGCCTGACCTGCATCTGACATTGAATCAGCAAAAAATCATCCATCAGGGGCGTAATACCTGTTAATACCAAATCTATTTTTTCGACCGCTATAGAGGCAAACTATTAAGATTTGGCGCAAACTATTAAGAACTATTAGAAACCATAGAAAATGTATTAGAACGATATTATGATAAGACTGACTGAGGCTGAAATCGACACTCTGGATGCCGAATACAGCAGGATCTATCCTCTCTACAACGTCATCTCGACCGTGGTGGAGGACTATGAGGGAAGCAAGGGCGGACTGCGTGCAGTGGAAGTGTGGCGCGAGGTGCTCGATCTGGAGATGCGATTGCCCACTGCCCCTCGTCCCGACAGATTCATCGCCAGCGAGCGAACACGGCTGATGAAGAAGTTCAGGCGATTTATGGTGTATTATAAGGGTGAGCTTTGCAGAGAGTCAGCAGAAGACCGAAGCGACGAGGATGTGGAGCGAAGCCTGATATGTGTGCTGCTGGCTTTCGGAATGAGGCTGGCAAGCTATCCCGAGGGAATGGACAACCCCTACGAGCCCATCATGAGGCGCATACGCAAGATGGCTCTGCAATGCAAAGACCTGGAGATGGTGGCAGCCATCACTAACGAATACTACGATGCTGAGGACGAGGAGGAGGAACTTGGCAACTTTGTGCCCGAGGAGGACGTGCTGAGGCCTCACGTAAGGCCAAGGCTCACAAGTGAGATGCAGGCGATTCACGACCGACTGAAGCCGGTGTTCACTTACTTTGCAGATGTCCTGGTGTACGAGAAGACCGTGAGTGCCAATGTGGCTGAAGAGGTCTTCTATGGCATTTGGGACAATCTGTTGATGAACGAGAGCATACTGAAGGAGCTTGACAAGCCAAACATGCCAGAGGGACAGGTCAGTGGCATCAGCTTAAACTGAGGGTATAAACGGATCTACAATACAAGCATGCCGAGGCAAGCGAGGAAGGAATCTTGCACAGGGATATTTCATGTGATGATGCGTGGCATCAATCATCAGAATATCTCTGACCTTCGGTCGAGCCTGCTCACGCTCGACAATGCTCAAGCGAGCTAGGCATTGTACTCGCTTAATCGCAGCCTTGAAGATGAAGAGGATAATTGGCAGTTTATCAATACTCTTGATCGGATGCGCTTGCGTACTGATGATAACGGGCTTCCTTGTGGAACGAACTGCACCTATTATGGCTATTGCCTGATGGCTAATCATTTCCACCTTTTGATTCGTGAGCGTGAGGAGAAGGTGGGGGAGACGGTTAAGCGTATAGCAAGTTCTTATGTGTATTACTATAATAAGAAGTATGGACGTGACGGGCACTTGTTTAAAGAACGCTTTAAGAGTGAGCCGGTGAACGACATGGCTTATTTCGTAACGCTTCTGAGATATATACACCAGAATCCAGTGAAGGCAGGAATCGTGAGCGACATCAAGGATTATGATTTTAGCAGCTGGGGCGAGTTACGGAATTACGGAGTTACGGAGTTACACTCCTGTCGCACAGGCTCAAGCAGCAGGGCATCCTCTGAGATCCTTTGAAAATCCTCAAAGAATCCTGGACTTATTCCGAGAATCTTGGAGAATCCTGCAAGATTTTGAAAATCTCTCTAACATTTTAGGAGGAACTCTGCAAGACGGGGTTCGCTGATGGCTTACAATGAAAAATGTGTTTTTTTTTCTAATTTTTGGGCTGTTAAATAGGTTGTTTGTGTTAAAACGTCTTGATTTTTGAGATATTTTCTCGTAATTTACAGGTTATGCCGATTGTTATTTGTATCTTTGCACAAAAAATTGAGATATGCTAGTAAATTTCACAGTTAAGAATTATCGCTCTTTTAAACAGGAACGAACTTTTGGTATGGAGGCGAGTTCCATAAAGGAACATAAAAAGTCTGTCATCAACAAAGGTAAATACAAGCTGCTTCCGTTGGCAGTTTTCTATGGTGCAAATTCTAGTGGCAAGAGTAATTTCATTCTGGCAATATCTACTATGCGAAGTATGGTCAGACGTTCTGTGCGTTTGAATGAAGGTGATGCGCTACCTTACGACCCTTTTGCATTGGATGAAAATTCTGACTCGCAACCTACGTTGTTTGAGATACAGTTTATAAAAGGTGAGGTCCTATATCGCTATGGTTTTGAATACAACAAAACCGATATTATCTCTGAGTGGCTTTATGAGAAGCGATTTGGCGAGAAAGAGTATGAACTCTTCATGCGCTCGCGAGACATCATTGAAGTGTCTGAGAAAAGATTCCCTGAAGGTCAAGGAAAAGAAGATCTGACCAATTCGAATCGTCTCTTTCTGTCACTTGTTGCTCAGCTGAAGGGTGAAAAGTCCAATTCGATAATGGGCTGGTTTGGTGAATGTAATGTACTATCAGGAATCGATAGTGAAGGTTATGAGGCCTTTACGCTCAGAATGTTTTTGGAGCATTTGAATGGAGCTGATCAGGCTCAGGAGTTTTTTAAAACTCTGCAACTGGGCTTTACCCGATTTTCTGTAAAGAAAGTAGATATTCCCAAAGAAGCCTTAGATAGTGCTCCTCTGTCTATAAGGGCACAGCTTGAAAAGGATATTGTGACAGGTAGTTTTGTTGAGCCAATTACTACTCATAATGTCTATAATGAAAATGGTCTTGTGATAGGGGAACGCAATTTCCACAAGAATCAGATGGAGTCTGAGGGGACGAAGAAAGTTATAGAGATTTCCGGCCCTATATTTGATACGCTGAACGAGGGCAAGACTCTGATTGTTGATGAACTTGATGCAAAGCTTCACCCATTACTGACTCGGAACATCGTACTTCTATTCATGGATCCAGAGAAGAACAGACATGGTGCACAGTTGATCTTCGCTACTCACGATACAAATCTGCTTGATTTGGAAATTATTCGGCGTGACCAAATCTGGTTCGCTGAGAAGGATACGGTGGAGGCTACAGATATCTATTCTCTTGTGGAATTCAAGGATGAGGATGGAAAGAAAGTGCGCAATGATCGTGACATCAAGCGAGATTATATTCGCGGACGATATGGCGCTATACCTTTCATTGGAAAATAGAGTACTGCTATGGGATATTCTAGAAAAGAAGAAATCGCAAAACTGAGGCGGGAACGAAAAGAAGCCAAGGCTGCCAAGAAACGCAAGGAGAATGTTCGTGAAAAGCTCGTGCGTTTCCTCATAGTCTGTGAAGGTACGAAGACAGAGCCGCATTACTTTGAGGCTCTAATCAAGAACTACATTTCTACTGTCCGTGAGGTGACGATTGAGGGCGAAGGTAGGGCTACGGTAGCTTTGATTGACAGAACACAGGAAATCAAGACAGAACTGGAGCGTAAAAATGCCATGTCTTTTGACCGTGTGTGGGTGGTATTTGACAAGGATGATTTCGATGATTTTAACGATGCCATCAAGAAAGCCCATAAGTTGGGTTTCCAAAGTGCCTGGACGAATGAAGCCTTTGAACTCTGGTACTATTTGCATTTTGAGTATCTTGACACAGCCATTAGCCGCGAGGCCTACATTGACAAATTGCAAGATGCCTTTCGTAAGAAGATGGGCGATGAAGGCTTTAAGTATCGGAAAGGAAATCCCGATATATACAGCTTACTTCAGCAGTATGGTCGTGAGGACTTGGCCAAGCGCTTTGCAAAACAACTTCGGGCATTACATAATGATGGCAACTATGCGATGCATAAGCCTTGCACGATTGTAGATAAACTGGTAGAAGAACTGGAACATCCTGGGAGGCTGTTAGAGTGAATGTGATACGGATCATCGGAATTTAAACGGAATTATTTTGGAAGTTGCTTCGCAAGATGTTTTGGAGCAGCGAGAGCAGAGGGAAAGCACGCTTTCACTATGCCGAGTCGTGACAAAACAAACCACAGGTAAATCTTTGGGGGAAATCTTTAATAAAAATATGGCCTATGGCCAGAAATAATCTATCACTAAGGTAGGCAGCTACAACATAATCTTTAACTATAATCTTTGACCAAAATGCGCTCTTCCTCAGGGTGTTGCCCTGGGCTAGGGAAACCATTGGGCTTTCAGCCCGTTTTTGCTTGTGTATCAAAATCTTTAGAATAATCTTCAACTAGAATCTCGAAACTCTAAACTCTAAACACTAACCTATAACCTATAACCTATAACCTATAACCTATAACCTATAACCTATAACCCATATCCCATAAACTAAACACTAACATCTGACAATGAAAACGCCACCCTGGGTTCGGTGAGAACAGGGTGGCGTGGTATCTTCCTGTGGAAGTGGGGGAGGGTTAGTCGAGTTTCAAATCTTTTTTGATGGCTTCAATGCGCTGGTCGGCTGCTTTGGTGCAACGCTCGTAGCAGCCTGCACACTTGAATGAGGCATCTTTGATTTCAAGGTAGAACTTGATCTTGGGTTCGGTACCTGAAGGACGTACGCTGATCTTGGTGCCGTCTTCACAGAACCACTGGAGTACATTAGAGGTGGCGGGCATGTTGAGCTTCTCTACTGTGCCGTCGGCATGCTTGGCTTCGAGTGACTGGTAGTCTTTCCACAGCACTACCTTGGCACCACCCAATACCTGTGGGGGATTGGCACGGAAGTCTGCCATCATCTGTTTGATCTCGTCGGCTCCTGTCTTTCCTGGACGTACTACATTGACGGTGAACTCGCGAGAGAATCCGTATTCGGCATAGATGTCCATGAGGAGGTCGTAGAGGGTCTTGCCGTTGTCTTTTGCCCATGCTGCTATCTCGCAGATGAGGCAGATAGAGGCGGGGGAGTCTTTGTCGCGTACCTTGTCGAAGGGGAGGAATCCGAATGATTCTTCACCACCACCGATATACTTCTGTTTGCCTTCTGAGATTCTAATCTCGTTGGCAATCCATTTGAAGCCTGTATAGCAGTCACGCAGTTCTACACCGTTCTTCTTGGCTATCTCGGCAATAACTTCTGTGGTGACGATGGTCTTGACGAGGAACTCGTTGCCCTTGAGTTGACCGAGCTTCTTCTTGTTGGCGATGATATACCAGCAGAACATCATGCAGGTTTGGTTACCGTTGAGGATTTCCCATTCGCCCTTGGCATTGCGGCAGACAATGGCGAGACGGTCGGCATCGGGGTCGGATGCTATGACGAGGTCGGCATTGAGGCGTGTTCCGAGTTTCATACCGAGTGTCATGGCTTCAGGATTCTCGGGGTTGGGTGATACTACAGTGGGGAAATTGCCGTCGATGACCATCTGTTCGGGTACGACGTGGATGTTTTGGAATCCCCATGAGCGCAGTGCTTCAGGAATGATGACGCGTCCTGTGCCGTGCATGGGCGAATAGACGATATTGAGGTCTTTGTTGCGCAGGATGACATCCTGATCTACCATGGCCTCTTTGACTGCCTGGAGGTAGTCCCAGTCCATTTCTCCACCGATAATCTCGATGAGGTCTTTGTTGCCTTCAAACTTCACATCGTTGATGGTGACTTTATTGACTTCATCGATGATACCTTTGTCGTGGGGTGCCAATACCTGTGCACCATCATCCCAATAGGCTTTATAGCCATTGTACTCACGTGGGTTGTGAGAGGCAGTGACGTTGACACCTGCCTGACAATGGAGCTGACGGATGGCGAAGGAGATCTCTGGTGTGGGGCGCAGGCTCTCGAAGAGATATACCTTGATGCCGTTGGCAGAGAAGATGTCTGCTACGGTTTCTGCAAACATACGTCCGTTGTTACGGCAGTCGTGGCCTACTACTACGGCGAGGTCGTTGCGGTTGGGGAATGCTTTGAGGATATAGTTGGCAAAACCTTGTGTGGCCATGCCTACGATATATTTGTTCATGCGGTTGGTTCCTGCTCCCATGATGCCTCTGAGTCCTCCTGTTCCGAATTCGAGGTTCTGGTAGAAGGCGTCGATAAGGTCGGTCTTGTCGGCATTGTCGAGCATGGCCTGTACTGCTTTGCGTGTCTCTTCATCAAAGGCTGGTGAGAGCCATTCTTTTGCCCGTGCTTCGCATTGGGCGATCAACTCAGTGTTGTTTTCCATAATTCATTTATATTGTTTATATTGTTAGTTATTGTTTCTAATAGCACAAAGTTAAAACAAAAAAATGAAACGATGCAAGGAATGGCTATGAATTTTGTTTTTTTAACCTTGATTGTTGCATGAGGGCACGGATCATCGGAATTTTATCCACGGAGCACACGGAGGACACGGATCATCGGATCATCGGAATTTAGACGGAATTTATACGGATGGTTTGGGGTTGCCTGTTGGCAAGAAATCTTTGGAGGAAATCTTTGTTGAGATGTTGCTTCGCAAGAAATGAAATTCCTATGAACCAAAATCTTTAAACGCAAATCATTGACCAAAATGCGCTCGAGTTCCTCGCTTTTGGGAAGGGTTTTATCTTGGATCGCATCGGAGATGCTCGAAATCTTAACGAAAATCTTTAGAAGAATCTTTAACTAGAATCCGTGTTCTCCGTGTGTTCCGTGGATTTTTTGGGGGGTTGCTTCGCAAGAAATCTTTGGAGGAAATCTTTTATGAGATGTTGCTTCGCAAGAAATGAAATTCCTATGAACCAAAATCTTTAAACAAAAATCATTGACCAAAATGCGCAACAGTACGTTGCTCTGCAGGAGGGGTTTAATGGGGATCGCCTTACAGGATCGAAATCTAAAACAAAATCTTAGCAAAAATCTTCAACTAGAATCTTTTTCCGTGTCTTCTGTGTGATCCGTGGATTATTCAGTAGCTTCGCTAGAAATCTTGGAGGAAATCTTAATAATAAAGAATGGCCTGTGGCCAGAAATAATTCAATAACCAAGAAACTATAATCTTTAAAGAAAATCCTAAACAAAATGCGCTCTTCCTCAGGGTGTTGCCCTAGGCTAGGGAAACCATTGGGCTTTCAGCCCGTTTTTGCTTGTGTATCAAAATCTTTAGAAGAATCCTAACTGAAAATGCGCAACAGTACGTTGCTCTGCAGGAGGGGTTTAATGGGGATCGCATCGGAGATGCTCGAAATCTTAACGAAAATCTTGAAAATAATCTTCAACCTATAACCTATAACCTATAACCTCTAACCTTTAACCTCTAACCTTTAACCTTTAACCTTTAACCTCTAACCTTTAACCTTTAACCTTTAACCTCTAACCAAAACACTCCGTGAATATAAAAAATCGCAACAACTGATTATCAGAATGTTGCGATTTCATTAGTTGCGGAGGCAGGACTCGAACATGCGACCTCCAGGTTATGAGCCTGGCGAGCTACCAACTGCTCCACTCCGCTGTATTTCTTAATTGCGGGTGCAAAGGTACAAACTATTTTTGAAAATACCAAATTTTTATGCGATAATTTTTTGTTTTTCCTCCAAATAGAACAAAATAACGGAAATTGTTTGCACAATAGAAAAGAAATGTGTAATTTTGCACACGTATGCATGCATGTGCAATAGAAAAATAGGAGGAGTCATACTATGTCAATATCAAAGACGCGACAAAAATTAGTAGATGTAGCCCGTCAGTTGTTTGCCAAAAACGGAATGGAAAACACGACGATGAACGACATTGCCATTGCCTCTGGCAAAGGACGTCGCACGCTATATACCTATTTTAAATCCAAGGAAGATATTTATTTTGCTGTCATTGAGTGCGAACTGGAGCGCCTGTCTGATAAATTGGATGAGGTAGCAGCTAAGCGTATCCGTCCACAGGATAAGGTGATAGAATTGATATACACCCATCTGAGTATGATCCGTGAGACGGTGGTGCGTAACGGTAATCTACGTGCTGAGTTTTTCCGTAATATATGGATGGTGGAGAAGGTGCGTAAGAACTTTGATGATGCAGAAGTGGAATTGTTCCGTAAGGTATATACAGAGGGCAAGGAGGCAGGCGAGTTTGACATAGAAAACGTAGATCTTGTAGCTGACATCACCCACTATTGTATCAAGGGACTTGAAGTGCCTTATATCTATGGTCGTATTGCCCATGGAATGACAGAAGAAGCCACCAAACCTCAGGTTGCCAAATTTGTGTATGGCGCATTGGGAAACTTCAAGAAGAACAGTGACCGATGATTTGACAGGAATAGTAACACTAACAATAAAACATATAACATAAACAAATAAACACATTATGGGATTATTAACAGGAAAGACTGCCCTCATTACAGGTGCAGCACGTGGTATCGGCAAAGCCGTTGCTATGAAATTTGCCCAGGAAGGCGCTAACATTGCATTTACTGATCTTGTACTCAACGATGATATGGCTGCAGGCCTTGAGGCTACCCGTAAGGAAATTGAGGCTCTTGGCGTGAAATGTAATGCCTATGCAGGAAATGCTGCTGACTTTGCAGAGACAGAGGCTGTGGTCAACAAAATCAAGGAGGATTTCGGTTCTATTGATGTACTGGTGAACAATGCCGGTATCACCAAGGATGGTCTGATGCTCCGTATGACAGAGGCCCAGTGGGATGCAGTATTGAATGTCAATCTGAAATCAGCTTTCAACTTCATTCATGCCTGCGCTCCTATCATGTTGCGCCAGCGTAAGGGTTCTATCATCAATATGTCGAGTGTGGTAGGTGTACACGGTAATGCAGGCCAGTGTAACTACTCTGCTTCTAAAGCAGGTATGATTGGTTTGGCAAAGTCTATTGCTCAGGAACTCGGTCCTAAGGGTGTACGTGCCAATGCCGTAGCTCCTGGTTTCATTGAGACTGCCATGACGGCACAACTGCCAGAAGAGATTCGTAAGGACTGGATGAAGAAGATTCCTCTCCGTCGTGGCGGACAGGTAGAAGATATTGCTAATGTTTGTCTGTTCCTGGCTTCTGATATGTCAAGCTATGTATCAGGTCAGGTGATTCAGATTGACGGTGGTATGAATATGTAAAAATCTAATTATTACGCTATAAAAAACGCAGACTCCTTTGTTGGGAGCCTGCGTTTTTGTTGGTATGCCCGATGGCAATCGTGCTGTGCATCTTATGCCAGCGTATGCGCATCGAGATACTGTTGGACGTTGTCTTTGTAGGATTCAGATACGGGGATAAACTCCTTGCCGAAGACGATACGGAAGCGGTCGATAGATTCCGCCTTGCTCATGTGCACGATATAGGAGCGGTGTGTGCGCTGGAACTCCGGTCTGGGAAGGAACTCTTCGAGTTTCTTCATGTTCATGAGTGACATGATTTTCCTACCGTCGTCGAGATAGAAGCGGACATAGTCTTTGAGTCCTTCAACATACAGGATGTTGTCGAGGTCAATGCGTACCAATTTATAATCGCTCTTGACAAAGATAAAGCGGTCGCGCATATAAGTCTCTTGTTTGCGGAACACCCTGAACCATTCCAGCGCTTTGTTGGCAGCAACCAGGAAGTCTTCGTAGGCAATGGGCTTGAGCAGATAGTCGAGTGCCTTAACCTTATAGCCATCCAGGGCATACTGTTGGAAAGCGGTGGTGAAAATGATTTTTGTTGTTTTAGGAACGATTCTGGCAAATTCTATGCCTGACAGTTCTGGCATCTGGATATCGAGAAAGAGCAGGTCAACAGGATTGTCGCGTAGCACCTTCATAGCCTCGATAGCGCTTCCATACGAACCTTGTAGTTCGAGAAATGGTGTCTTTTCGGCATAACTCTTCAGGAGTTCAATTGCCAACGGTTCATCGTCGATGATAGCACAAGTGATGTTCATAATTTAATTGTAATGGTAGAATGATACATTTTTTGATTATCGTTAACGCCATGCGTCCATTCATAGCGTCCTTTATAAGCCAGTTCCAATCGTCGTCTTACAAGTTCGAGTCCCACGCCGTGTCCACTCCTGTCAGTAGAAGTCTTGGGGTGGTTGGAGTTGACGATGTCGCAGACGATTTGTTTGTCATTGGCTTGGATGGTAATATTGATGGTACAGGGAACGGCAGGTTTTACTCCATGTTTGAAGGCGTTCTCCACCAGTGAGATGAAGATCATTGGAGCCACTTTCTGTTGTTCGTTGGTGATATGAAACGAAGTATTGACTTCTACCGACGGCCCCTGACGCAGTTTCATGAGTCGGATATAGTTTTTTAGGAACTCCACCTCATCGCGCAGTTCTATCTCCGATCTCTGATAGTCATAGAGCATGTGTCGTAACATCTTAGAGAGATCTTGTATCGCCTCCTGTGCCTTCTGGGTATTGATAGCAGTCAGCGCATAGATGTTGTTGAGCGTGTTGAGCAGGAAATGAGGATTGATCTGTGAACGAAGATTGCTCAGTTCAGCCTCTTTTCGTGCCTCTTCTGCTGTCTGCCACTGCAAGGCGAGATGGAGTAGGGTGGCAATTGCTGCCGCAATGACGAGGTTGACAATGTCGCGTATGACAAAAGCAATGGTCAATATCAACGGCGGTTCCCTGTGGTTATGTCCCAGCATGTCGTGTGACAGACTCATCCAGAGGTGAAGGGCAATGCCGAGCACGATGACTATGAAGGTATTGGTCACAAAGAACTGCGTGCGGTGTCCTGTTACGAAATACCTTGGGGTGAGCCATAGGTAATCGATATAGAACACTGCCATGAATGTCAGCGGTACCGTTGTGGTCAGCATAAACTGACTGACGGACATGCCTCTGCCATGATTCATGAACATCAGCGGTAAAAGGATGATAACAATCCAGATGGCGATGTGGATGAGAATCTCTAAACGTTTATTCATGTCGAATAGCTTCTATTGGGTCCATATTAGCAGCCTTCTGTGCCGGAATGTATCCGAAGAGTACACCGATGCAGACACAGACAAAGAATGATACGTAGATGCTCCATGCAGGAACACTTGACGGCATATTGAACATCGGTACGATAAATTCGCTTGCCGAGCATCCTACGAGTATGCCGAGTAGTCCACCTGTTACAGAGATGAGTACGGATTCTATCAAGAACTGCAATGAGATGACCGGTCCTGTGGCTCCAACAGCCATACGCAATCCAATCTCCTTGGTGCGTTCGGTCACGCTGACCAGCATGATATTCATGATACCGATACCAGCCACAAGGAGTGAGAAGGCAGCAGCCACCACGAGGATGATGGTCACGGTATCCATGGTGGATGACATGGTCTCCATCATCTCAGCCTGTGAACGGATGGTGAAATCATCGGCAGCATCACCTTTCAGTTTGTGGTTGTCGCGAAGAATCTGTGTGAGTTCTTCGATGGCCGCATCGCTCAGTTCTTCGGTAATTGCCGAACACACAATGCTGGAGAACCACGTCTGTGCCGCGATGCGTTTCATGACGGTAGAATAGGGAGCGATGATGACGTTGTCCTGGTCCATACCCCAGTTGTTGTAGCCTTTCGACTTCAGTACGCCGATGATGCGCATCGGTATGGATTTGAAGCGGATAGTCTTGCCGATGACATCAGCCCCCTCTCCATAGAGTTCCTTGACGATGGTAGTACCAACGACACACACCTTAGCTGCCTTTTTGATATCCTCCTGTGTAAAGCAGTCGCCCTGTTCTATGCTCCATTGCTTGATGTCGAGGTATTCCGGACTTTCTCCATATACCGTAGTATTGGTATTGCTGTTGCCATAGATAGCCTGTCCGCTTGCTGTGACCTCAGGAGAAACATTCGTCACATATTTTTTCTCGCGCATGATGCGTTCATAGTCAGCCATCTTCAAGGTTTGCATGCTTGACGGGTCCTGGCGTACGCCGCCACGCATATCAGCCCCCGGTCGGATATTGATCAGGTTGGTGCCCATGGTAGAGAGTTCCGCACGGATACTCTCTTTAGATCCCTGTCCGATAGACATCATGATGATGACCGCTGCCACTCCGATGATGATGCCAAGCATGGAGAGGAAGGATCGCATCTTGTTGTTGGCGACAGCCCTGATACTGACTTTGAAAAGATTGAGTATGTTCATAATCTGATGGGTTCAATATATAGTATGTGAGTTTAATCGTCTTGCGGTTTCGGTAATGCAGCGAGTGCTTCTGCCGCCGACTTGATATTGGTGTTGATGGTATCTTCACGTATCTTACCGTCACGGAGGTTGATGTTACGACTAGAATACTCCGCAATTTCCGGATTATGGGTCACGAAGATGATGGTATGTCCCTGTCGGTAGAGTTCTTGGAAGAGCACGAGCATCTCAAACGATGTACGCGTATCAAGGTTACCCGTAGCTTCGTCAGCTAAAAGTACGGCAGGGTCGTTGACAAGAGCCCTGGCAATTGCCACACGTTGCATCTGACCACCCGACATCTGATTAGACTTATGGTCCAGACGGTCGCCCAGTCCTACAGCCTGCAGGGCTTTAACGGCAGCCTCACGACGTTGTGCTGCATTATACTTGTTGTTGTACATGAGCGGCAGTTCAACATTCTCTACAGCTGTTGTCTTAGCCAACAGGTTGTAGTTTTGAAACACAAAACCAATCTTGTTGTTGCGCAGGTGTGCCCGTTCCGTCTTCGACATGGTGCGTACAGCCACTCCGTCAAGGAAGTATTCTCCACTGGTAGGTGTGTCGAGACATCCCAACTGGTTGAGGAGTGTAGATTTTCCAGAACCCGATGTGCCCTGAATGGTGACAAACTCGCCCTCATAGATTTTGAAGGAGACACCCCTTAGTGCCTTCACCGTCTCACTTCCTACCTGGAAGTAGCGTTTCACATTCTGCAGTTCGATGACTGTTTTTCTTTTCTCTTCAGCCATAGTACTTACTTCTTCTGGTTGTTTTTCTTGTTGTCGCGTGGTTTAGGCATGAAGGGATTCCTTGCCTGCTGGTCTTGGCCTTCAGCCTCGTTACCACCCATGATATTGAAATCAATCAAAACCTCAGTACCCTCTTTGATGCCACCGGTAATCTCTGTTGTAGTACCGTTGGTTGTACCAATCTCAACGGCATGAGCCTTGAAGACATTATTTTCGAGTGTCCACACCTTGTGATCACCCTTGCAATCTGCAATGGTCTGTCCTTCTAGCAGCAGGGTTTCGTTGGGTGTAAAGCGTAATGCCTTGGCAGGTACAGCCGTAACATTTTTCTTCTCCAGTGTGAAGATGGTGACATTGGCAGTCAGTCCCGGTTTCAGTTTCAGATCTTTGTTTGGTGCCGAGATCACCACTTCGTAAGTCACGACATTACTCTCAGTAGTAGCCTGTTGGCGAACCTGAGTCACTTCACCTTCAAACAAGTCATCGGGGAAGGCATCCACTGTGAATGTCACGCGTTGTCCCTCTTTTACACCACCTATGTCAGCCTCGTCGACATCGGCAATCACGCGCATGTCGGTCAAGTCTTTGGCAATAGTGAACAGTTCAGGTGTATTGAATGATGCCGCAACGGTCTGTCCCTCTTCTACCGATTTGGACAGCACCACACCATCAATAGGTGAGGTGATTGTGGCATAGCCCAGGTTGGTTTGTGCCTTCTGTACAGTCTCTTTAGCTGAAACCACCTGCTGTCGAGCCTTGTCATAGGAAAGACGCGCATTCTCATAGTCATCCGCACTAACCAGTCCCTTCTGATACAAGGTTTTGTATCTTCCGAAGTTAGTCTTTTCGTAGTTCAGCGTGCTCTGTGCACTCGACAGGTTAGCCTTAGCGGTATTGAGTTCGCTGATGAGGTTGGTCTTATCGAGTTCAGCGATGACCTGTCCTTTTTTCACCACCGAGTTGTAATCCACATAGAGTTTAGAGACGATACCGCTAACCTGAGTACCCACGGTAACAGAAGTCACAGGTTCTATGGTACCAGTTGCTGTGACGGTATTCTCAATATTCTGGCGTTCCACCTTTGCGGTTGTGTATGTTACTTTCTGTTCCTTTTTGTTGCCTGTCAGCAAGAAAGCCACTATGGCGATGAGTACTATAGCAGCAGCTGCTATACCTATTTTCTTGATATTCATATTGTTGTGGTATTATGTTTCTGTTAGATATGTTGTTTATGTTATAATGTCATTTTCTCGCCTTGGTAGAAGCGGAGCAACTGACGGTTGAGGATAGTGGTGTATTTCGCCTGCAATTTATTTTGTTGTGACGAGAGCAACCGGTCTTTTCCAGTCATCAGTTCAACGATGTTTTTGAGACCGAGTCGAAACTGCTCTTCGAGCAAGTCATAGCTTGCCTGTTCACTCTCAACGGTAGTCAATGCCGTTTTGAATTTCTGTTGGTTTGTTTCAGCGTCGAGCCAGTAGCCTTCGATGGTGGCATAGAGTTGCTTCTGTTGGTCGAGCAGTTCCAGTTGAGCCTGTTCCCGTTGGATACGTGCCTTATTGACAGCTGTTTTTGTCTTTCTGTTATCGAAGAGCGGTACGCTAACAAAAGCACCCACCGAAGCATCGAAATTTGTTTTAATCTGCTTGTCCCAGTTTTGAGAGCTCATCGATGCCGTACTGGTGCCCACACCTCCGTTGATGCTGATGGTAGGCATGGCACCAGCCTTGGCGATATTCATCTGTATGTCGCTTTGTTTCAATCCCAGTTGTGCATTTTTAATTTCCGGTCTTCCGCCCAGAGCTGTCTCATAGACCGTAGATAGAGCAGGAATTTCAGCTAAAGCCTGTTCGTCGCCTGCTGTTAGCATTTCGATGTCAAAAGCCTCATCTCCTGTGAGTTCCAGTAGTTGCTTCAACTGTAGCTTATAGTTAGCGATATTGCTCTCAGCTTCTACGATGGTATATTCGTCGGCAGCCCGTTGTGCTGTGAGTTGTGCGAGGTCAGCCTTTGCCATTTTACCCACCTCAACCATTTCTTTACCACGTTGCTCGTTCCTTTTACTAGTTTCGAGACTTTGTTTATTGACCTCCACGGCTTCGTTCATATATAGAATCTGCACATAGAGCTGAGCAATCCGCTCTTGAATATTGTTAGCGGTCGTTTCGGTTTGCAGTTCTGCCTGTTGTTCGCTAACCTCGCCGAGTTTCACTTGATTCCGGTTTTGGTTTCCGTTCCATACCGTCCATTGTGCGTTGATGCCATAGCTTCCATTATAATAGGTTTTGTTGACCTTCGAGTTTACCGTACCGTTTGTCACGGTAGCGACACCATTTTCCAGCCACGGTCTGTAGCCAAATGATTGGTTTGTTGATGCCGACAGCGATGGCAGTAGTGCCGCTTTAGCCTGTTTGCGTTCCTCCGTAGCCGATTGTTTTTGCAATTTCGCCTGTTGTAGGGTAATGTTGTTCTGTAACGCATAGTCTATACACTCAGTCAGCGTCCATTTTTTCTGGGCGCTGGCCGATAGCGCTATAGCTATTGCCGTTACCATTAGTGTTGTCCTTTTCATACCTTAATTAATATATATGCCTATGATTACTTGTGTTGTATTTTCACGTTGCAAAATTAGACAGAATATCTGATATATAAAAATGTGATAGACGTTTCGTTCCAGTTAGTAGAAAGTATCTTCTTATTCTTCGATATTTTCCTTTGTTTTAACGATTCTTTAGAATAGCGGTTGCGTGAGTCCTTTCATTATATTTTCAGCTCGGCTCTCGGCTTCGGGATGAATACGGGATGCCTTGACCTATGGTCGAGTCATTTTTGCCTCGGCATAACCAAAAAGTGAACTTTAGTCTTTGCTCTCGGCTTCGGGATGCCTTGACCTATGGTCGAGTCATTTTTGCCTCGGCATAACCAAAAAGTGAACTTTAGTCTTTGCTCTCGGCTTCGGGATGACTTTGGAACATAACCATTCTTTGTACGTAAACAGTAAGTCCCGAGTAAGTTCCAAGTAAGTCCCAAAAACTGCGTTGAAAATGGGAGGAGGATGGGATAAGCATCCTTGAAACATATCAGAAAGATGAAGTTTGGTCAAAAGCGAAACTATAATATATAAATAAGGTGAATCATAAGAAAAATAAGAAATTCACATCTCTTTGGTATATTTTCCATTAAAATGTTTGCATAATTGGTGGAAATATTATACTTTTGCAAGCGTTAATATTTAAAAACAAGAAATATGTTAGACAACAAGGCATTCTTTTACGGTTATTACTTTTACTTTACAGGATACTGTGAAGCGGTTGGCCGTAACTTGAAATGAACTAACAACGAACGATAATAAGGTCCCGCTTCACTTACATGTGAAAGCGGGATTTCTTTTAATATAAAGATAAAAAAGATAATGAAAAGAATCGCAATACAAGGAATCATAGGATCGTTTCATGATATGGCAGCACACCTGTATTTTGAAGGAGAACAGATACAACTCGTTTGCTGCGCCACCTTCGAGGAGGTGTTTGAGCATATGAAGCAGGATCCTACCATGATAGGAATGACAGCTATAGAAAATACTATTGCCGGTTCGCTACTCCATAATTACGAACTGTTACGTTCGTCAGGAGCAACCGTAGTAGGGGAATACAAACTGCATATCTCACATTGCATCTGCTGTCTGCCTGATGATTCGTGGGACACCATTACCGAGGTACACTCACATCCTGTTGCATTAATGCAATGCAGACAGTTTCTGGCACAACATCCTAACATCAAAAATGTGGAAGGCGAAGATACAGCAGGAAGTGCCAAGGATATCAAGGAACATCAACATCACGGATGGGCAGCCATCTGTAGTGCTGAGGCTGCCAAACTCTACGGACTGAAGATACTGGAAGACCATATTGAAGACAACAAGCATAACTTCACACGATTCCTGGTCACTTGTCAGCCACAGAAAGCAGACTTCCTCAGACCCTTGGAGAAAGCCAACAAGGCAAGTCTGGTATTCTCATTACCTCACGAGGAAGGTTCGCTCTCTCAGGTGCTCAGCATACTGTCGTTCTATAAGATCAACCTCACGAAGATACAGTCGCTCCCGGTCATCGGACACGAATGGGAATACCTGTTCTATGTGGATGTGACCTACAACAGTCTTACACGGTATAGACAGGCCGTTGACGCTATTATGCCTTTGACCAAGGAACTCACCGTACTGGGCGAATATCGAGAGAATTGACAGACAGAAATTTACTTGAACAATAACAATAACACGTCATGATACAACCAGCAGACAGACTTACACTCGTTAGTGAATACTATTTCAGCCGAAAACTCAAAGAAGTGGCTGCACTCAACGCACAAGGTATGGATATTATCAGCCTTGCCATTGGAAGTCCGGATATGCCCCCGTCACCACAGACTATTGACAAGCTCTGTGAGGTGGCCAAACAGCCAGACGCGCATGGCTATCAACCGACCATGGGAACGCCAGAACTAAGACAGGCGATGGCAGGATTCTATAATAGATGGTATGGAGTGCAACTCAATCCTCAAACTGAAGTATTGCCACTCATCGGTTCGAAAGAGGGCATTCTCCATGTGACGCTCGCCTTCGTCAATCCTGGCGATGAAGTCCTCGTACCCAATCCAGGTTATCCTACCTATACCTCGCTGAGCAAACTCCTTGGAGCAAAGGTGGTCAACTACAATCTTGTGGAGGCCAATGGATGGCAACCGGATTTCGACGAACTGGAGCAGATGGACCTCAGCAAGGTGAAACTCATGTGGACCAATTATCCCAATATGCCCACAGGAGGAAATGCAAGGCGCGAGACCTATGAAAGACTGGTTGACTTTGCCAAGAAACACCATATCGTAGTGGTCAACGACAATCCCTATTCCTTTATCCTCAATGAAGAACACCTCTCAATTCTTCAGGTAGAGGGAGCAAAAGACTGTTGTATCGAGTTCAACTCCATGTCGAAATCACACAATATGCCAGGATGGCGCGTAGGACTCTGTGCTACCAACGCTCAGTTTATATCATGGATTCTGAAGGTGAAGAGTAATGTAGACAGTGGAACATTCAGAGGACTGCAACTGGCTGCCGCAACAGCCTACGACAATAGCGACGAATGGCATCAAGAGGCAAATATCGACACCTATCGCCGTCGCCGACACTATGCAGAGCAGATTATGGAAACGCTCCATTGCAGTTACGATCCCCATCAGGTAGGAATGTTTCTGTGGGGAAAAATACCTGATCAGTATGATGATGTGGAACAGTTGACAGAAAAGGTACTCCATGATGCACGGGTATTCATTACACCAGGATTCATCTTTGGATCCAACGGCAAACGTTATATTCGCATCTCCCTCTGTGCCAAAGAGGAAAAGCTACAGGAGGCACTAACACGTATTGCAGATATGATGAGAAAATAAGCTATTTAGCAGTAAATAATAAATAACAGATAAAAACAAAAACAAGATATTATGGAATTGGAATTAGAACCTTTGAGACTTCCGAGTGACAACGAACGTCCCTTCGTCATTGCAGGACCTTGTAGTGCAGAGACAGAAGAGCAGGTGATGACCACAGCACGACAACTGGCCAATTACGGATGCCACATGTTTCGTGCAGGAATATGGAAACCCAGAACAAAGCCAGGAGGATTTGAGGGTAACGGAGAAAAAGCGTTGCCATGGATGCAACAGGTGAAAAAGGAAACAGGCATGTTGACTGCCACAGAAGTTGCAACGCCAGAACATGTGGAACTCGCTCTGAAATATGGTATCGACGTGTTGTGGGTAGGAGCAAGAACCACAGCAAACCCCTTTGCCATGCAAGCCCTCGCAGATGCGTTGAAAGGTACAGACGTGCCCGTATTGGTGAAAAATCCAACCAACCCAGATCTCGAATTATGGATAGGAGCACTGGAACGCCTCAATCTTGCAGGCATCAAGAGGCTCGGAGCCATTCATCGCGGATTCTCAAGCTACGACAATAAGATTTACCGTAACTTGCCCACGTGGCAGATTCCCATCGAGCTGCACAGACGCATTCCCGATCTTCCTATCGTCAACGACCCCAGTCATATAGGAGGACGACGCGAACTGATTGCTCCGCTCTGTCAACAAGCCATGGATCTTGGTTTTGACGGACTGATTGTAGAAAGCCATTGCGATCCAGACAAGGCATGGAGCGACGCTAAACAGCAGGTGACTCCAGATGTTCTTGACTACATCCTCTCGTTGCTCGTTATACGTGATGAAACTGTCACCACAGAAGGAATCGTACAGCTTCGCAAGCAGATTGACGAGATAGACAACCAGCTCATGGAAATGCTCTCAAAACGTATGCGTGTCTGCCGTGAGATAGGTCACTACAAGAAAGAACACAACATGACCGTACTTCAGACATCACGTTATAACGAAATCCTCGACAAACGAGGTGCACAAGGTGCACTCTGCGGCATGGCACCAGAGTTTGTTGCCAAGGTATTTGAAAACATTCACGAAGAATCAGTAAGACAACAGATAGAAATCATCAACAAATGAAAATACTCGTATTAGGGGCAGGAAAGATGGGGAGCTTCTTCATAGACCTGCTGAGCTTTGACCATGAAGTAGCGGTCTATGAAAAAGACGCCAGGCGAATGCGGTTTACCTATAACTGTCAGCGCTTTGCTGATTTAGAGGAAATCAGACAGTTTAAACCTGAACTCGTCATCAATGCCGTTACCGTGAAATATACTATCGCGGCATTTGAAGAGGTGATGCCTTTCCTCCCGAAGGACTGTATTATCAGCGATATTTCATCTGTTAAAACAGGGCTGAAAGACTTCTATGAAAAGACAGGTCATCCTTATGTTTCTACACACCCGATGTTTGGACCTACATTTGCCAATCTGCAGCAGTTGTCAGAGGAAAATGCCATTATCATCAACGAAGGTGACTATATGGGACGCATCTTCTTCAAGGACCTCTATCAGAAACTGGGACTGAATATCTATGAGTATTCATTTGACGAACACGACAGAACAGTTGCTTACTCCCTCTCTATCCCATTTGTTTCAACCTTCGTCTTTGCTGCCGTTATGAAACATCAGGATGCGCCAGGAACAACGTTCAAGCGTCACATGAAGATTGCTCAAGGGGTTCTCAACGAAGATGATTACCTATTGCAGGAAATCCTTTTCAATCCCTATACCCATGATCAGGTGGCTCAGATTCGTACAGAGTTGAAAGAGTTGCTAGAGATTATCGACAATCGTGATGCTATGGGCATGAAAGCGTATCTAACAAAAATCAGAGACAACGTGCGACGTGACATAGAAATCAAACATAGTTGATGTCCCATTCTGACGACCGATTGCAGATGAAGATATATCTGACAACCAGTCTCATGCGATATCAATAAAACAACAAGACTGACCTTTATGATAGGCCAGTCTTGTTGGGTTTTATACCGACTGATAAGCGACAATTGTCGTATCGTACGTTATGATTTGTTGGTCATGATAGTCAATACCATATCATCGGTAGCAGACATCGCTTCCTTGCCGATACTCGTCAGGTTGCGGATAGAACAATCCACATCATGGTCTATAATACCTTCTGCTTCGGTGACATGCTTGCCTTCGCGAGCCAATAGGGCAGAGAGTAATGCTGTGGAAACACCAGAGCAGATCTTTAATGAACAACTGGGTTTTGCTCCGTCGCAAATCATTCCTGTTAAGTTGGCTATCATATTCTTCACGGAGTGGCAGATATCCGCATATTGGCCACCCATGAGGTAAGTAATACCGCAACTGGAACCGATACTGGCCACAACACAACCGCAGAGGGCACTCAGTCTGCCGAGACTTTGTTTGATATAGATGGCGGTGAGGTGACTTAACGTTAAGGCACGGATGAGTTCTTCCTCGGTATTCTCATTCTCCTCAGCAAATACTACAACAGGATTGGTGGCACAGATTCCCTGATTGCCCGAACCGCTGTTACTCATTACGGGAATCATAGCACCTCCCATACGAGCGTCACAAGCAGAGGCTGTCTTGGAGATGATATGGGAAAACATGGTATTGCCAAAAATGCCATGGCTGAGTGGACGGTCCATCGTCTTACCTAAACAATGACCATAATTGCCTTTGACAGCTTCGGCAGCCGCACGCATGTTATACTCTTTTGTTTGCAGAATAAAACGGAGTTCGTCTATGGGAGCAGAGATGGAAAAGTCATAGACTGTCTGCATGGTCAAGGAGACGTGTTCTTCACCCTCTTCCGATGTAGCAGGCTTGCGGTGGTCAACAAGGACTTTGTCATCCGTTGCCTGATAGTCGATATTGGTATGGTCGCCTGAGATGATGGCTGTGGCATGATGAGGTAGGGAAGAATCGTCGGAACTACATTCTACCTCGATGTATAGTTTATCGCAAGCGTCGGCCTTGAGACCGATGTTGATATGGTTGTCCTTGACATATTGTTTGCCGAGTTCAAGAGACTGTGCATCAAGGTCTTTCAAGACCTCGAGTTGATAGTCAGAACAGCCAATCAGCGCACCCAAAGCAATGGCAATGGGCAAACCTATCATACCCGTGCCGGGAATTCCTACTCCCATAGCATTTTTTAGAATGTTAGCACTGAGTAGGACATTGATATGGTCGGGAGTTCTACCAAGGAGTTCTGTGGCACGTGCTACACAAAGGGCTACTGCCATAGGTTCTGTGCATCCAACGGCGGGTACAATCTCTCGTTTCATCAGTTCGAGAATCTCGTTTTGTCTAATGGTATCAATCATAAGCTTTGTATTATTGTTTATTCATTTTAGAGTTGCAGACAAGTGGTGAATGTATCGGGTGAGGTGCATGGAAAACTGACAGGCCTACGGAAAAGACCGAAAAGGGCGCTACCGCTACCGCTCATTGCTGCATAGACTGCACCAAGGTTGTAGAGTTGCTTTTTGACGGCAGCCAACTGTGGGTGTGCACGAAAGACACTATATTCGAAATCGTTGACCAGTAGGTCGCGCCATGTTTCCACAGGTTGCGAAACGATATCAAGGCAACAATGTTCAGGATGACGTGGGGTGATATGAGCAAAGGCTTCACGTGTGGGGACAGGGATATTGGGGCGTACCACACAGAGATACCATCCTTTCAAATCCAATGAGATAGGACGTAACCGTTCGCCAATCCCTTCCGCATAAGCAGGTTTGTTGAGAATGAAAAACGGACAGTCGGCTCCAAGTCTTGCAGCCCGTTCTATGAGTTGTGACGCTGTGAGGTTGAGATTTCCCATTCTGTTCAGCAGAGTCAGCATGGCAGCACAGTCACTTGATCCTCCACCCATTCCAGCCTGTGTAGGAATGCCTTTGTAGAGGTGGGTGTGCAGTCGTGGCAATGTTGGAAACTCATCTTTCAACAGATGGTAGGCGCGCACTACCAGATTGCGTTGTTCGTCACCTTCTACGTCAATACCAGTCACCTTCAGGTCGCAGTCAACGGTAGATGGAAAGGCATCGTTCATCTCAGACACTTCAAGAGCATCCATGATAGGGACTGGATAGAACACGGTCTGAAGGTTGTGATATCCATCAGGTCTGCGCTCTACGACATTGAGGCCGAGATTGATTTTTGCTAAAGGGAATATGATGTCTGTATGTTGCATAGTTCATTTGTTTTTTTTTGTATCACACTTACCGGTCCACGTTATTTTATTTCTTCTTCTTCAATACTTTGATACGTCGGCTAGCTTCATGAGCCTCAGGGTATAGTTCAAGCGCTTTCTCATAGTTACGGATGGCGGCATCTGTCATGTGTTCTTTCTCACATTCACGTCCCAATGAGACATATTCTACAGCCAAGCGTTTGAGCATCTCATCACGATCATGTAGTTTGTTGATAGCCTCCTGCCGTTGTTCTTCCAGTTGGGTGATGACAGCGAGTTTTCTGCGGATGAGTCGTTGTGCAGCAGGCCGTTCGATGTCGTAACGACTATGGATGGCGATGAAGAAATGTTTCAGAAATGCTTGAAAATCGCGTTCGTCGAAAGCACTCATGGCCTCCCTGTATTCGTAGTCGGCTTTACTCTCATGGAGGGCTTTGTTGATGAGGCTGCTGTTATTGTATCGCTGAGCGAACGCGATTACTTCGGGTTTGACAAAGATGTCGCTGCGACGAAGTGGCGACTCTAAACAAATGCCTTGCAGGGAGGTGCATCGGCTTAATGCCACATAGGCTTGTCCGCCGGCAAAGGCGCCTCCTGTGAAATCGATACGCACATGACGGAAGGTAAGTCCTTGACTCTTATGAACGGTAATGGCCCATGCCAGTCGGATTGGAAACTGGATGAATGAACCGAGCAATTCCTCTTCTATCTTCTGTTCCTTCTCATTGAAGGTATAGCGCATATTTTCCCAAATGGCACGTTCTACGTCGTGCTCATGACCAGTCTCGTCGCAAATGGTGATGATACCTTCTTCTTCGTCAAGGGCGACGACAACCCCTAAGGTACCATTGACCCATCGGTGTTCTTTGTCGTTCTTGATAAAGATCACCTGTGCGCCAGGTTTCACCTCTAGCGCAATAGGGGCAGGGTAGGAACTCTCAGGAAATTCTCCAAGTACTTTTCCGTTGAAGACGGTAGCTTTGCCTTCAAGAGCTGCCAGTTGTTCGTTGTTGATATGTTCTGCTGTATCTCGACGGGTAGCCAAGGTAATAGCCATCTCGTCTTGGCTGTTATGGAAAGAAGCCCCCAGTCGTTGATTGATGATTCGCAGGTCATGATCCGTTGTGGTATTGCTTCTGATTCGGTCCAGTATGTGGATGAAATCTTCATCCTTTTGCCGATATACTTTCCGTAATTCTATACTAACGAGATCCATCTTTTGCCAAACGGAGGCAGAGAAGAAATAGGCAGAAGCATAGAATGGTTGCATGAGTTGCCATTCGTCAGACTTCACCACAGGCTGTAACTGGAAGATATCGCCAACGAGTAAGAGTTGTTTGCCTCCGAATGGCTCACGCATATTGTGGCAGTAGATGCGCAATACTTTGTCAATGAAGTCGATGATATCAGAACGAACCATCGATATTTCATCGATGATGATGAGTTCCAACTCACGCAACATCTTGATCGTGTCTCCGCTATATTTCAAACTTTTGCGGATATGGCGTGCATCATACCGGCTGTCGTTAGGAAGAAGCGGGTGGAAAGGGAGTTTGAAGAAACTATGGATTGTCTGTCCTCCTGCGTTGATGGCAGCAATACCTGTTGGTGCGAGGATGACGTGTTTCTTCTTTGTATGTTCAGACACATAACGCAGAAAAGTAGATTTACCCGTGCCTGCCTTCCCAGTAAGGAAAAGCGAGCGACGGGTAAAGTTGACAATCTGGAGTGCCGATTGCCACTCCGCATTGGTAGTGTCTATAGACGATTTCAATACAGAAGGTCTGTTAAAGGTCTTGCAAAATTAAATTTCCGTATGTTTGGGCTCCTCTGCAGCCTTCGGTTGTGAGGGCGTTCCGTGTTGGTTACCATCAGGTGATGGCGCAACAGGAGCAGTAGGATCAACAGCATTCTCATTGGGCTGTTCCAGTTCGATATGCTGGATACTGTCGCTGGCAATAGAGTCTGAATCGGCAGGCTCTTTGAAATAGCCACCGCAACTATACATTTGCATGGTGATGTCGCTATCGTGCGGTTTGTCGAATTTAGCACGATACATTTTGAATGCAGGGTCTCCAAGAACCTGTTCTAAGAAGTCTCCACAGATGGGAAGAGCTGTCTTGGACCCTTGACCTAATGCTCCAGTACGGAAGTGGATACAACGGTATTCACCGCCTACCCATGCTCCGACAACGAGATGTGGGGAAACACCAACAAACCATGCGTCGGAATGGTTGTTAGAAGTACCAGTCTTACCGCCGAAATCTGTATCACGAGCAAATTGGTTGGTCCAGCGTCCCAATGCAGAACTTGTTCCTTGCATACCGCCCTGCAGCAATTGTTGGAGGAGAAAAGCACTCTTGTAGGTCAATACTTGTTTCTCCTCTTCAGGAGCAGTATAGATTTCTTTGCCGTCGCGATCTACGATACGGGTGACAAGGACGGGGTTGTGTGTTTTACCGTCATTGACCGGTGTACAATATGCATTGACGAGTTCAAGGAGGTTGACATCGCTACTACCCAAGGCGAGTGCAGGGGTAGCATCCAACTTACTTTTTATACCCATATCGTGTGCGGTTTTTACAATATTGGGAATACCACATTCTTGGCCGAGTTTGACAGCAATAGAGTTGATACTCATGGCGAAAGCCTGTTTCAGCGTGACATTAGCACCGGAGAAACGTCCGTTGGCATTGGTTGGGGCCCATAATACTTCTTCGTTTTTCTTGCTGTCGAAGACTTTCATAGAGAAATAGGAGTCCTCACGTGTGTCACAAGGAGTAATACCTTGATTCATGGCCTCAGCATAGACAAAGAGCTTAAACGTAGAACCTGGTTGACGCATCGACTTCACCTTGTCGTACTTCCATGTTCTGAAATCGAGGTCACCGACCCATGCTTTTACGTGACCCGTCTCGGGTTCCATTGCAACGAATCCACAGTGCATGAAATGTTCCATATAACGGATGGAGTCGAGCGTTGAGATATTTTTCTCGATGATGCCTTCGTCGTAATCAAACAACTTCACAGGGTGTGGAAGGTTCAGATAGTAGTTGATAGAATCGGTATTATTGTCGTATCGTTGACTCAGATATTTGTAATAAGGCAATTTTTTGGCAAGATCTTCAATGAAATTAGGAATTTCCTGATGGTGCTCATCCTGCCATGGGTTCTGGCCAGACCAGTGGTTGTTGAAGTTACGTTGGATGATACGCATCTGTCGCTTTGCAGCCTGTTCTGCGTATTTCTGCATACGCGTATCAATAGTGGTGTAAATCTTCAAACCGTCTCTGTAGAGATCAATATCATTGTCCTTACACCAGTCGTGAAGTTCATCAGCAACGGCCTCACGGAAATACTGTGCCTGTCCATCGTAATTGTTCTCCACACTATAGTCGAGTTGGATAGGTTTCTTGGAAAGGGTGTCGTAAGCTTCACGTGTCAGATCCTTGTGTCGACGCATGTTGTCGAGTACCACATTACGACGTTTGAAGGAATTGTCGGGATTGGTTCGGGGATTATAATAGGTTGTAGCCTTGAGCAGACCGACAAGAATAGCAGCCTGTTCAGGGGTCAATTCCTTTGGTGTGGTACCGAAATATGTTTTTGCTGCAGTTTTGATGCCGTATGCATTGGACCCAAAATCCACTGTATTAGCATACATGGTGAGGATGTCTTTTTTATCGAAAAACATCTCAATCTTCACAGCGGTAATCCATTCCTTACTTTTCATGATGAGCATTTTTACACCAGGGATGTTGCCCAACAGACCTGTGGAATACTCAGTACGAACACGGAACATATTTTTCACCAACTGTTGGGTGATGGTTGAGGCACCACGAGCATCATGGTGAACCACAAAGTCTTTTGCTGCTGCAAAAACGCCCTGGAAGTCAATACCGAAATGATGGTAGAAACGTTCGTCTTCTGTGTCTATCAAAGCTTTCCAGAATACAGGGTTAATCTCTTCGTAGGCAACAGGGGTTCTGTTTTCGCTGAAATACTTACCAATCATGACACCGTCAGCACTGTATAGTTCTGATGCTTGTATGGTTTTTGGGTGCATAATAGCTCTCAAGGACGGTGACTTGCCGAAGAGCCACAGAAAATTGACATCTACCATGATGAGGTAGAAGATGAAGGCTATAATTAACGAGGCAAATCCTACACCACCTTTCACGTACCAGGCACGTCCCTGATACAAGCTTTTATACCATAGCCATGATTTCTTGAGCCACTGACGTGCTTTTGCTGTAAACTCAACGATTCTCTCTTTCATAGATTATCAATATACTTCAAAATGTCTTTTTCTTCTTCAGGATGAAACCATCTCATGGCTTCGTCACGTTTATACCAGGTCAATTGCTTACGAGCATAACGACGGGTGTTACCCTTGATACGCTCTATGGCTTCTTCTAATGACCAGCGCCCGTCCATATAGTCAAACAGTTCCTTATAGCCAACGGTATTGAGTGCGTTGAGATGTCGGTATTCACGGAGTGCAGCAGCTTCTTCTAAAAATCCTTGCTGCATCATTTCGTCAACTCTCGCGTTGATCCGTTGATAGAGTTGTTCACGGTCTCTGTTCAGTCCTATCTTGATAATACGGAAGGGTCTTTGTTTTTTTTCTTGTGTTCTAAATGATGTGTAGGTCTTCCCTGTCTGATAGCAGATTTCTAATGCGTGTATCACGCGTCGATAGTTTTGCTTATCCACTATCTCATAGTGTTCTGGGTCCAGACGTTTGAGGTCTTCACATAAAGTCTCAAGACCTTCTTCTGTATAACGACGTTTCATCTCCTTTCTGACGTCATCACGTATGGTAGGAATATCGTCAATACCATTGCAGACAGCATCTATATACATCATGCTTCCTCCCGATAGGAGTGCATAAGGATGATGGTCGTCTTGGAGTAATTGCATCACTTCCTGCTCATACATAGAGGCATTATAATAGTCTGCAATACTCTTGGTGCCTACAAAATAATGATGTGCTTGTTGTTGCTGCTCTATGCTCGGTGACGCTGTACCGATTCTCATCTCCCGGTATATCTGACGGGAGTCGGCATTGATGATGGGAATACCTAAATGATTGGCCAAACGTATGGTCAATGCGGTTTTTCCCACTGCCGTAGGACCGGTGACGACAATCAACGTATGCATATTAGCGGATTACTCCACGCTTGGAGTTCTCTATGAATGAGCAGATATAATCGACCTCTTTTGAGTCGGGATATTTGGCACGTGCCTCTGCAACACCCTCTTTGAGGATTCCCTTAGAGTAGATGATGCGATAGCTGTCGTGAATGGCCTCGATGGTCTCGTTGGAGAATCCACGACGACGCAGGCCGATCAGATTGACGCCAGCATAGCGTACAGGTTCCTTACCTGCAATCACGAAAGGAGGAATATCCTGGCTGGTACGTGAGCCGCCTTGGAACATGATATAGCTTCCGATATGGATAAACTGGTGGAACAGGCAGCATGCAGAGATGATGGCAAAGTCGTCAACGATGACTTCGCCTGCAAATTTGGTAGAGTTACCAATGATGCAACCGTTGCCAATCTCACAGTCATGACCGATATGCATATTCTCCATCAACAGATTGCCGTTGCCTACAACGGTCTTGCCTTTTGAGGCAGTACCACGGCTGATGGTAACGTTCTCGCGGATAGAGTTGTTGTCGCCAATCTCACAGGTTGTATCTTCACCTTTGAATTTCAAATCCTGAGGTTTGGTGGAGATTGATGCGCCAGGGAAAATCTCATTACCGTTGCCCAAACGTGTACCATAGTGTAGTGTGACTCCGTTGTAGAGCTTGTTGTTATCGCCAATGATAACATTCTTGTCAATGACACAGAAAGGTCCAATCACATTGTTGTCACCGAGTTTTGCCTCGGGATCAACGATAGCCATAGGATGAATCTGATTCATATATTATAAAATTAAGAGGGTCTGCATATGTTTGTGTATGCAGACACCGTGATGTTATTATTTGTTTTTTACTATTTGTGCGGTAAAGGTGGCTTCTGCTACCACGTGATCACCCACGAAGATGTATCCCTTCATGCTGGAAATACCGTGGCGTACAGGTGCCAACAGGTCAACTTTGAACAGCAACGTGTCGCCCGGTACTACCTTCTGGCGGAATTTTACATCGTCAATACGCATGAAATATGTGGACCAGCGCTCAGGTTCTTCCAGTGTGTTGAGTACTAGCAGACCGCCACATTGTGCCATGGCTTCAATCTGTAACACGCCAGGCATGACGGGTTCTTCGGGGAAGTGGCCTTGGAAGAAAGGTTCGTTGCTTGTCACATTTTTCACTCCGACAATGCTGCTGGCTCCTAAGGCGATAACCTTATCAACCAGTTGCATGGGATAACGATGGGGCAGCAATTCACGAATTTTGTTGATGTCCATCACCGGTTCGTCGTTGGGATCGTAGATAGGAGCTTGGATTTCGTGCTTGCGAATCTCCTTGCGCATCTGACGGGCAAACTTGTTGTTGATGGTATGGCCTGGACGAGTGGCGATGATACGTCCCTTGATGGGTTTGCCGATGAGAGCCATATCGCCGATGATGTCAAGCAATTTGTGGCGTGTACATTCATTCTCCCATACCAATGGCTTGTGCTGAATATATCCTAAATCCTCTGCGTTAAGGTGGGGCACTTGAAGCATGTCTGCCAGTTGGTCGAGTTGCTCTTGACTAATCTTTCTCTCATAGATAACGATGGCATTGTCCATGTCGCCGCCTTTAATCAGATTAGCTTGAAGCAGGGGCTGTATGTCTCTTACAAAGACGAAGGTACGTGCTGCAGCAATCTCTGTGGGGAAAGCTTCAATCTTTTCGAGGGTTGCAAACTGAGAGTTGATGAACTTCGACTCAAACGAGCACATGGCTGTGAGTGAAAATTCTTCGTCAGGCAGAATGGTGATGGTAGAGCCGCTTTGCTCATCTTTTACCTCAATCTTCTTGCGGATGATGTAATAGTCTTTCGGCGCATTCTGTTCCTCAATGCCCACTTCGTTGATTTTGTTGACATACTGTATAGCACTTCCGTCGAGAATAGGAAATTCAGGACCATTCACCTGAATACGACAGTTGTCGATGCCTAAGGCGTAAAGGGCGGCAAGACCATGCTCTACGGTACTTACGCGGGCTTCTCCTTTAGCAAGAACCGTGCCACGCTGGGTGTCAACGACATTCTCTGCAATGGCATCGATGACAGGCTCCCCTTCAAGGTCGATACGCTGGATTTTATATCCTGTATTCTCTGGAGCAGGATTGAAAGTCACGGTGAGGTTCAGACCGGTGTGCAGTCCTTTTCCGAAGAGGGAGAAACTGCCTTTCAAAGTTTTCTGTTTCATATTTATTTTTGTTTTTTCAATTCATCGAGTTCTTTACGAAGCATGTTGAGTTCACGATACATATCGGGCAACTTACGGAAAATGGCAGAGGATTTGAAGAATCCCTTTGGTTCAATGGCAGGAGAACCAATCAATTGCTCACCATTGCCTTTTGTGTTACTGATTACGCCAGCCTGTGCGCCGATGAATGTCTTGTCTGCCACGTGGATATGACCAGAGAATCCTGCCTGTCCACCTACCATACACCAAGCGCCTATCTTAGTAGAACCAGCAAGGCCAACCTGGGCAGACATTACCGTGTTCTCACCAATCTCACAGTTGTGAGCCACCTGGATGAGGTTGTCTATCTTCACACCTTTATGAAGTACGGTCTGTCCCATGGTAGAACGGTCAACACATGTGTTGGCACCAATTTCTACATGATCTTCGATGACCACGATACCAATTTGTGGTATCTTATCATAACCCTCTTGGCTGGGGGCAAAACCGAATCCGTCTGCACCAATCACGCTACCAGCATGGATTGTTACATCGTTACCCAGGCGGCAACCCTGATAAATGGTGACGTTGGGATAGAGCAGGCAATCGTTGCCGATGCTCACGCCGTCGCCTACTACAGTATGGGGGTAAATCTGAGTGTTGTCGCCAACTGTTGTGCCGTCTCCAATGTATGCAAAGGCCCCAATATATACATCTGCGCCGATTTTTGCGGTTGGACTAACGAATGCCAGTGGATCGATGCCTTTCTTCTTGGGCATGCTTGCGGCATAGAGTTGCAACAATTTAGCCACACACTCATAAGCATTTTCCACACGGATGAGTGTGGCTTCTACAGGGTGGTCCAGTACCACATCGTTGTTGACAAGAACAATACTTGCCTTGGTGTCGTAAATATACTGTGTGTATTTAGGATTTGACAAGAAGGTAATGGAACCTTTTGTGCCTTCTTCAATTTTAGAAAAAGTGTGTACAGTGGCGTTATCGTCACCTTCTACACGACCACCGATAAAATCGGCTATTTGTTTGGCTGTAAACTCCATATTTTTGTTTGTAATAATATTAAATTGGTGCAAAGTTACAATTTTTTTCTCAAACTCTTTGGTAACAAAGGTAATATTTGCGTATTTTTTTGGAAAGTAGTTGTACATTGAGAATTTCTGAAGCCTCTGAAATATCCTTAACGGTACCGTCTTTGTAAAGAATACCGATGCTGTCGTCTTCTGGATTGTACATATCTTTGCCTATTTCAGCGACGGATACCATGTATTCAGTTTCTTCGAGAGAGATGTCTAATGTGTCTGCTATATTCTTGCGTATCTCGTTGATAGTATGCTTGTCAGGAGCGTTTTCAAGAACTTCTACTTTAAATAGTCTTCTGTCGAGCATGTCTGTGGCAAGAGTGGAAAGAATTTTGTCTTCGTTGTATCTCCATACCTTGAGTGTACTCCATATATCACAATCGTCAAGGTCGGCATAATGGCGTAATGCAGCACTTTGGGTCCGGAAGTCTTCTGCGCTGATGTCGTTGTTCAGAAAATAGGCGAGGGCGGGAGGGGCGAAAAGGGAATTTCCTTTTCTTACGAGGTCTTTTGCTCTTCGTAGTGTGTTGATCAATACTTTTTCGTATCCTACGGCGGTTTTGTGCAGATAGACCTGCCAGTACATCAGACGTCTCGTTGTCAGGTAGTTTTCTATTGAATATATACCTTTCGACTCCACCACGAGTTGTTCATCCACCACGTTGAGCATCTTGATGATTCTATCGCTGCCAATGTTTCCTTCAGTCACTCCGGTAAAGAATGAATCGCGACGCAGGTAGTCGAGACGGTCCATGTCCAATTGGCTGGAAATGAGTTGGTGGAATATCTTGTTGTGGTATTCGTCTTTGAAGATAGAAATGGCGAGGTTGAGAGCGCCATGAAAGTCTTCATTCATGCGTTCCATCATCATCATGGAAATCTCTTCGTGCGATATGTCGTGGATGAGCGTATTCTCCAGGGCATGTGAGAAAGGGCCATGACCGATGTCGTGCATGAGGATGGCTGCAAGAACAGCTTCCGCTTCCATGTCGAAGATATATACGCCTTTCTCAAGTAACGACTTGATTGCTTCTGACATCAAGTGGTAGGCGCCGATGGAATGCTGGAAGCGTGTATGTCGTGCTCCTGGATATACCACAGATGCGAGTCCGAGTTGGTTGATGCGATTCAAGCGTTGGAACAACTGGTGTTGCACGATATCGTAGTGCAGTCCTTTTCCGATTTTTATAAAACCGAAAACCGGGTCGTTGATGATGGAATATCCGTTCATGGGCAGGTGGTTTTCAAAATGATACACAAAGATACGCATAATATTTCTAAAAAGCAAATCTTCTGTGTTCTTTCGTTTATTTTCGTTGTACCCGTAAAAACTGAAGAGGAAAATAAGCCACACATTTTTTTGTGGACTGGTTGATTATGTCCTGGTGGAAGCTATGTGGCTTGTGCAGTATTTTATGATATAGAAAAAGAGAGCCGTGTGGACTCTCTTTCTGTTAACCTTACTCTTGAGGTGCCTGGCGGATTCGAACCGCCGTAGACGGTTTTGCAGACCGTTGACTAAGCCACTCATCCAAGGCACCTTGTTGTTAAGCGAGTGCAAAGGTAATACTATTTTTTTGAACAACCAAATTTTTTCCTGTTTTTTTTGCTTAATTCGCATCCTTTGCAGCCTTGACATGGATTTTCGTGGTCAGAAAGCTGACGGTAAATGCGCCAAGCAATATATCCCACGCATAAGACAAGGACTATGAAGACAAGGGTGTATTGCATGATTTTTATAATTTGGATAGTTTACGCAGCATTAGTTTGTTCATGGCTTGAATACGTCTGCCGCTTTTCTCAATATCCTCGCGAACATTATTTATATTATTGAAGAAATCGCTGAATGCGTTGAGGAAAGGATTGGGTTGACAGGGGTCTTCCATGGCATTGGGGTTGGTGACGATACGGATTCCTGCCGGTTCGATATGCACATCGACATCGGAACTTGTCATGATCGGGTCTCCATCGTAATGGATGGCGCCAGGTTGGGAACGGTGGATATGAATGGACCGCGTCTTAAAGGTTTTGATTTTAGAATTGTTGGTCAGCGTCTTGTTCATCAGGTCGATGCTGATCTGTGGTGCTTCCAATGCTGTAAATGGCTCCATGATGATGACGTCCATCATACCGTCTTTCATGGTTGCATTTGGTGCAATATAGGCATTGTTGCCATATTGTGATGCATTGGCACAGGCAATGAGGAATGCTTTGTAGCTTCGTGCACCGGTATCGTCGGTGACTTCATAGGTTTCTGGCTTGTATTTCAGACCTTCTTTTAGCACATTTTCTATATAGGTGAGCGGTCCACGCTTGCCGGCTTCTGCGAACTTGAGTGAGATGAACGCGTCGAATCCCATGCCACAGGTGCAGAAAAACGGCAGTCCGTTGATGACTCCATAGTCGAAACTTTCTACGACACCACGGTTGATGACTCCTAATGCCTTGCGTGGATTGAGCGGCAAGCAAAGATGGCGGGCAAGGCCATTTCCAGAACCGCAGGGCACGATTCCCAAAGCCGTGTCTGTGTGGGTGAGTGATCGCGCCACTTCATTGACGGTTCCGTCGCCACCAACTGCCACGACGATGTCGGCACCATTGTCTGCACACTCGCGTGCGATTGATGCAGCATGGCCGGCATGTTCGGTCAATCGGATAGTAACATCGAAGCGTTGTGCATCGATTTCGCTGGCAATCATGTCAGGAATAGCATCCTTTCCATGCGTTCCCGATATGGGATTGACTATGAATGTTATTCTTTTCTTTTCGTTCATACGATGCAAATGTACTAATAATCGTTCAAAAAGTATGCAAAAATAGATAAAATTACATTTTAATAACGAATAATATTTCTTTTTTTGCACGTTTTGATAAAATTTGTGTAACTTTGCAGTTCGAAACGAATAAAAACAGCTCAGCTGTAGATAACTATTCTCATGGGACAATTACAAGAAAGATACAAAAACTATCGCGAGCCTCAGAAATTTATGGAGGCTGGTGTTTATCCCTATTTCCGTGAAATTACAGGAAAACAGGGTACGGAGGTAGAAATGGGCGGCCACAAAGTTTTGATGTTTGGCTCTAATGCTTATACAGGATTGACTGGTGACCAGCGAATCATTGATGCTGCTAAAGCTGCTTTGGATCAATATGGTTCAGGCTGTGCAGGAAGCCGTTTTCTTAATGGTACTCTTGATCTTCACGTCAAGTTGGAAAAAGAAATCTCGGCGTTTGTTCATAAAGACGACTGCCTCTGCTTGTCAACTGGCTTTAGTGTGAATCAAGGAGTGTTGGCAATGGTAGTGGGTAAGAACGACTACATTATCTGTGATGATCGTGACCATGCAAGTATTGTTGATGGACGTCGTCTCTCGTTTGCTCGTCAGCTACATTACAAGCATAATGATATGGCAGATTTGGAGCGTGTGCTTCAGAATCTTCCTCACGAGGCCGTGAAACTTATAGTGGTGGATGGTGTATTCTCGATGGAAGGTGATTTGGCTAAACTTCCAGAAATTGTAGAGCTGAAGCATAAATACAACTGTTCTATCATGGTTGATGAAGCTCACGGTATTGGAGTATTCGGAGACCATGGACGTGGAGTTTGTGACTATTTCGGTTTGACCGATGAGGTAGATCTTATTATGGGAACATTCTCTAAATCTTTGGCTTCTATTGGTGGATTTATTGCAGGAGATAAAGATACCATCAATTTCCTGCGTCATAATTGTCGTACCTATATCTTCTCGGCTTCTAACACTCCAGCAGCTACAGCCGCAGCTCTTGAGGCTCTGCACATCTTGCAGAAAGAGCCAGAGCGCATAGAGGCTTTGTGGAAAGTAACGAAGTATGCTTTGAAGCGTTTCCAGGAAGAAGGTTTTGAAATTGGAGAAACAGAGAGTCCTATTATTCCACTTTATGTGCGTGATGTGGAGAAGACATTCCTTGTAACAGCACTTGCCTTTAATGCAGGAGTATTCATCAATCCTGTTATTCCTCCTGCATGTGCACCTCAGGATACTCTCGTGCGCTATGCACTCATGGCTACCCATACTGAAGAGCAGGTGGAGCGCTCTGTAGAAATTCTGAAGAAGATATTTGTCGAGCAAGGCATTATCAAGTAAAAGAGAAAGCCAATTTTTACCACTTTTTACGTCGGATACATTTTGTAAACCCGATGTGGAGTGAGTGAATAAGCGGATAATAAAGTGGCAGATGAAAGACTAAAAGGTCTGAAGTCTTAAAATAATGTTAAAAACGAAAGATTTTTCTGTTTTTAGTCTTTTGTCTGCCAAATTATTTGTACCTTTGCACCCGCTTAGATAAAGCAACGAGGTGTAGCGCAGTTGGTAGCGTTCCTGGTTTGGGACCAGGCTGTCGCAGGTTCGAGTCCTGTCACCTCGACAAAACATAAGAAAGATCCTATGAATTTAATATTCATAGGATCTTTTTTGCTTGCGGAATAATGCTTTCTAAATAGTTGAGTAACGAATTTATCTCAGCCGATGGCAAGGGGCATCCCGAACACATTCCGGGCACATCCCGAATGTCTCCTAAGTTCCTCCCTTGTTTCTTCCTAGTTTCTCCCAAATAGCTCCCAACGGTAAAAGCCATCTGTAGAATAATCAACAGAAGTGGAAAATAACAAGCATTTTGTACCTTACCAAGCAATTTTCGGTTCAAAAACTTGTTTTTCACAAGCATTTTGCTTAACTTTGCGACAAGTTACATGACTACTAAACCGAAAATGACTAAACGAACAATAATTTGCTGTGTGATAATAGCATTAATGCTGTTTTTTGAACCATTTTATACCAAAGCAAACGAAGCAGATCGGGTGTTCAGGGTTTATACCTCGTCACACGGCATGATAGATAATAGTGCGCAGACGATTAGTTGCACGACAACGGGCCGCATCATCCTCACCACACTTGGTCACGTGAACTTCTTTGATGGCGTGACATTCACACATATAGACCCACAGCCGTCTAATGTCTATCCCTTGGCAAAATACACAGGTTATTCGCATGTCTATTTTGATAATAATCAGCATCTCTGGGTTAAAGACACCCATCGTGTCACATGTGTGGATCTAAGAAAAGAAGAGTTTATCGATGATGTACAAGGCGTGTTCAACTCTTATGGTATCAAAAACAAGGTAGATGACTTATTTGCTGACGAGACAGCTACCGTTTGGGTGGTGTTGGGAGACAAATTGGTCAACATTCACACGAAGTGTACGCTTAAAATCAAGCGTTACCCTTTGCAGGATATTTCCCGTTTTGAAAATCGGCTATTTCTCTTTTATAACAATGGCGATGTAGATGTGTATGATATTAACACAAAAAAAATACTATACACGATACATACTTTGACAGCAGAAGCTGGCAAACGCTACAATGCAACCAGCGTCTTGTGTAAAACCGAACAAGGTATTTTTCAGATTCGTACAGGAGTCAATAAATCAATTTTGCTTTATTTAGATGTTAAGAAGCGGAGTGCCAAAACAATTCTCCAAACTCCTTACAGTCTAAACTCTATGGTCGTTCATGATAACAAGCTCTATATTGCATGCGTAGAAGGTTATTGGACATATAACCTGGCAACTGAAGAAACAAAACACCATGCTGAAATCACATTAGACAACGGTCAACGAATGGTTCCTGACATTAATGCCCTTACCTTCGATAAACAAGGCGGTATGTGGCTTGGAAGTAAACACAGAGGATTACTCTATTGCAAACCATATGCGTCGCCTATACAACAATACGGAACCAATACCGATTTTTTTAAACGCTACGAGTCCCAGATGGCTAAAGCGATTAAAACCAATACAAAAAATCTGCCTCCAACAATCACTTGCTCGTTTGTAGATAGCAGAGGATGGACTTGGCAAGGAACCTATAGCGGAATACGTCTTATGAGACCTAATGCAAAGACTATAGAGTATGGCTACAAGGATGGGCTTGCCAATGAGGTAATACGTGCTGTGATAGAAGACAACAACCACAATATTTGGGTTAGTACAAGTTATGGTATAGCACATATAGATGTCAAGAACAACAAAGTCAAGCATATTGAGTACTTTGCAGGAATAGATAACGTACCTGACGAAGCGTTTACAGAAGGAGCAAGTCTCAAGCTGGCGGACGGTACCATCATTTTCAAGTCGCTTGACCACATGGTGACATTCCATCCTGACAAGTTCCACACACAGGCAATCAAACAAATCCGGTTAACTCCCCAAATGTGCAAAATCTTGATGAATGGTCATGAAGTGCATCCGGGAGAGCGGTTTAATGATAACGTAGTAACCGATGTAGCTATCTCGCGTACACGTGATATGTACTTCAATTATGACCAAAACTCTATTACGTTGATGTTTGTCAGTCTGAACTATTTTCGTCCGTTTCAGACCTATTATAGAGTACGCGTAAAAGGATGTGAACCATATAACGAATGGACCGTTTTATCAACCTACAACGGAAGGGGATTGGTGGATAAGAAAGGCGCTTTGCATTTACCTTTGTCGGGAATAAGCCCCGGACATTATGAAGTGGAGCTACAAGCATCTATGAGTCCTGAGTATTGGACAGAAAAACCATACGTGTGGCATATTTACGTGAAAGAGCCATGGTGGCGCACCACTATCATATATGTCCTTTTAGGATTGACGCTGTGTGTGTTGATTGTAGGCAACCTAATGGTGTACAACAAATATATTCGTATGCGCGTGAAATGGATTAATGTTGAAGCGCAGGTAATGAAACGATTGAAAACATTTGTGCAACGCTGTAAACAACATGAGAACTCTGTACTTGAGCCATTAAACAATAATGGTGGCGCGGATGACAAGGGGGATGTAGGAGAAGATATGTTCGAGCAAATGATGTTGAAAATCATGCCTCATCTGCTCATCGATCACAACGAACATCTTTCGCTCAGACGATTGGCTGAAAAGGCTGAAGTGGACGAAGTGGAACTTTCGAAAATGGTAATGGCTAACAGCCATAAAAACCCAATCCATTTCTTGATATCGCTACGCCTTGAAACATCAAAGAAAATGCTGAGTGAATCTACAATGGGTATTCCTGAAATTGCCAAAATGTGTGGTTTCGTATCGGTAAACTACTTTATTGCATGTTTCTATCATCGCTATCAATGTACTCCAATAGCCTATAGGACAGAACAAAGGAAGAATGTTCTTAAAACAACAAGACTATCTTGATAATAATTCGCAAAAGCCGACTAAAAGCCATGTTCGTCCACCTATAGGACGATAATATGCGAGCATCTGGTAGTTATTGCTTGTTTGGAAGAAATTTCCTTCTGTTTCTGCCGGAAGACCTTTATCATCAACATAGATATAGGAATAATAGCCTTGTTTCTGCATGATAGTTGCATGATATGATGATGTGGTATTATCATAGTACATCAAATAGTCTCGACTGTCTGACGAATTGGTCCATTGCCCAAAAATGTATCTGTTGCCATGATAGGGGGCTTGTAATTGATAGTTTACAGAAACATAGTCGCACGTTACATCATCTTCCTGTCGGTCGCTATTACGAACAAGTGAAAAACCTTTAGCGGCTTCATCGGTTAGGTAGAACGGTCTGGGAACATCGGGATGGAGATAAGCGTCATATTGATGGCCATTCCATTCGATACGTTCTATGCCCATTGTTGGGTGGCTGGTGGCAAGTATTTCAAACTTGTGATATTCGTTGCCTGCCAAGAAAATGTAGTTTTCATCGTGGTCCCATTTCATTCCGCTTTTCATTTGATATGTAGGAGGAACGTTGATTCGTGGGCAATGCCAGTTCTGCATCATAACGGTATATAACTGTCGTTCTCGATCGGAAATATTAAGTGATGGATATTCTAAGGTCGCAGAAATCTGCTGATGTTTTCCGTTTACGTCCTTATCGGTAATGGTTGTCATAGTCAAGGCTACCTTAGCCTTCGGTTCAACAACCATGAAGCAAACTTCTGCTACGGGTTGATCAAGGCGATGATTCCTGTCGAATATTCTTAATCGGTAGTTTCCACTCATCGTAATCTGACATTGTTCGTTGGGAATCGTAATCGTATAGTGTGTATAGTCGATGGTGGTATTGATGGAATGTTGGTAATCCAATATCGGAAATTCTGAGAATCCTTGCATCCAGTCGTTTTCAAAAACAAATTGAGAAGTAGTCCAGTCGGGTTCACACCGTTCCAGTCTGCAAATGTAGTCGTGGACTTCGTGAGACATTTCATCAAAGCCAACTGTCATTCTTTCGTTTGTTGCATGAAGATGGAGTAGGGGCAACGTTTGCCAATTGTCATTCACAATAGCGGTAAGGGATTTTAATTGCGAAACATATAGTCGCGTAGAATTTACCCACTCGCCAGGACCTGACGTTTGGAAATGCTGACCATTGGCAACTGTAGAAATTGCTGTTATCAGGAATAGGAACAATAGAAAAAAGTTCCTTCTGCAATTGAACGTTTTCATCATAATGGCGCAAATTTAGTAATTTCTTGTTAGAAAACAGAATAGATTGAAAAAAAATTGCTACATTTGCATTCATGATGAAGAAATCTATAATTTGGGTAAGTGCTGTCTTACTGATGATGGCGTTCGGTTGTCGCAATCACAATCGAATGGCGGAGTATCAGCGTAAGATAGACAGTATTAAAAAAGCGGAAACCACGAAAGCTATGTTGCCTGTACCCGATAACCGTGAACCTTTGACTGTATTTTTCGACAGTCTTTCTATGATTGCGTTACCTTTGCATTATACCCCTGAGTTTGTGGAATATCTTCCCCAGATGACGCCTGTTCCAAAACTATTCAATAGTAGTATGGGGTGTGAGGGAGACCAGAAACTCAAAGCTGCGATTCTTCCACCAACCCCTCATTTTAATATGGTACTGTTGGCAGAGCGTATGGATTCTATAACTCCACCAACTTTATACCTTTGTGTTTTTGATCACGATAACGTCATGCAAGACCGGTTGACCATTTACGAACGTGCCGATGGTGATCTGAATGGTGAAATTGGAAGTATGAAACTTGAATATTCTGTGACGAGCCGTTACGAAGTGACATTAATGCGCTTCTTTCGTTCGGACAATAAGCCGGATGCTGATTTTGAATGGAAAGAAAGTCGTAAATTCCATATCAATCGTGAAGGTCATTTTGAAGAGGAACCGGCAGATTTATAATTATCGATAATGAGTATGTGGAATATTTAATGAAGGGATAAAATACAAAACCGGCAGTACTATAGGGTTGTCTGTGTAGTACTGCCAGTTTGTATATAGGAAATTATTCTATAAAGCAATTTTCATAAATACGGGATAGTGATCAGAGTATGTAAGCTCACGTTTGTAATAGGTAAGACCTTTGAGCATCTCATCATGGAAGATGTAGTCAATGCGGACACTTTTCTTTCCACCACGGAAGGTACTCATCCAGCCGAAACCACATTCTTTGAATCCGTCAATCATGTTGCCTAAAAGTGTCTTATATACATAAGAGTAGGGCACATCGTTAAAGTCGCCGCAGATGATACGTGGGTGTTCTGTCTGTCGCATATTGTTAGCTATAGTCATCGATTGGCCTGAACGAATCATCAGACCTAAAGTGTAATTGCCATAAATGGCGCGCAAAATAGAACTTTTATCTACATTTATTCCGTGATAGTTAGCTTTGGCAACTTGATGGAGTGTGCCGTTGATACCTGTTGTCTGCAGGTGAACATTATAAACGCGGATGATTTTTCCGTTTACCTCTATGTCTGCCCACATGGCACTATTGTTGGAATATTCAAAGAGAATCTTATCCGTTTTACGGATTGGATAGCGGCTGTAGATGATCATATCATCACGTCCATAAGCTTTGTAAGGAAAGTAGTTCTTATATGAATCAGACACTTTCTTATCGCCACTTGCATCAAGATACTCCTGAAAACAAAGCACATCTACTTTTTGGTTTTTCATTTCTGCCAAGATGTCTTGAGAGATGAAACCTGATGTCTCCCTTCCAAACATGGCAACGTTGTATGTGGCGATAGTTAAACCGTCTTGAGCTGCAACCGCTTTGGTGTTGTCAGACCGGAATTGGACTAGCGTACCAATATAGGGAATGCAACAAAGTAATGTGATGATTGGTACAAATGTCAACAGCCAGTTCCGTTTAATCAACCAATATACCAACAATAGTAGGTTGGCAAGGATGAGCAGGGGCAAGATATAAACTATCATTGCCTTTGCATTATTTCCTACTGGCGAATAGTTTCCTCCAAACAAACCGAGAATCGTGAAGATAGATACTATAATCTGCATTATAAGAAACATCATAGCCACATAGCGATAAACAGCAAGTTTTCCCATATAATTTGTGTCAAAAGATTTAGAATATACTTATTCGGTCAAATAGTTGTGAATCTTATCCAACAAGTCTTCCACGCGGAATGGCTTTGAAAGAAATCCGTTGCATCCTGCAGCTTGGGCCTCTCTTATATTTTCCTCAAAGGCATAGGCGCTGAGGGCAATAATGGGTACGTCTGGATTTACTTCTTTGATGATTCGAGTGGCATCGAGTCCATCCATTTCCGGCATTCTGATGTCCATGAGAATAAGGTCGGGATGCTCGTCTTCACAAAATGTTACGGCTTCTATTCCATTGTGGGCGCGTAGCAAGCGATAGCGTTTGGAAAGCACGACCTTAACCAGCTCATAGTTGTTGTCTTCATCTTCTGCAACGAGAATAAGTGGAGCATCTTGCAAATTGCCATGTGTACTAACTCGTATGGTTCGCGAATTAGTGGTGATGCGTGAGTTTTTGGCAAGTCCTCCAACTGATCCATCGAAAGGTATTGTAAAGCGGAAGGTCGAACCTTGGCCGAGCTTGGAAGATACGCTGATGGTTCCTCCAAGTTTTTCTACAATAATTTTGCTTAAAGGCAAACCGAGGCCAAATCCGTTTTGAATAAAGTCGGCATCTTTCGAAACATAGGTCTTGAAAATGTTGTCTATGTCTTGTGGGTCAATACCTGAACCGGTATCGCTCACATAAAATTCTACGTCTTGCCCGTCGTTAATCAGTCTGTATCCATAAGAAATGCTACCTTGTGTGGTATGCTTCAGAGCGTTGCTGATTAAGTTTGAGAATACCTGCGAAATACGGTTACCATCAGTATTGAGCATGACAGTCATATTAGGTTCTTCCCACACCATGTTGACAGTATCAGGACATCTAAACTTGAATGTGTTGTTGAGTGTTCTACAAAGTTCGTTGAGGTCTGTTAACGACTTCTTTATCGAAACTTCTCCGGCTTCTACTCGTGAAAGGTCAAGAATTTCATTGATAAGTGTCAGCAAACGCGAATTGTTGCTCTCAATAATCTCCATGTATTTCATGCGTTCTTCCTGTGATTCAGTTTCACACATGACTCTTGAGAAACCTTCGATTGCATTGAGCGGTGTTCTTATTTCATGGCTCATATTGGCCAAAAACAACGATTTCATGCGGTTTGCCCGTTCGGCCTCTTTTGCTTTTGCTTCATATTCGCCTATCTTTTTCTGGAGACTCAAAAATTTGATTTCAGCAGCATCAGCTCTGGAATTTGCTTCGTTTATCTTTGCTATAAGCTCTTTGCGTTCATCTTGGTTCATAATATTTAATTTTTCAAGATGTAATTAGTTCTTGTTTGTAATATACTTCTGCAAAGATATAATTTTTTTTTTATTCCGCCAAACCTGGGGAGTATATATTTTAAGCGCGTTTGCTTTTTTCCCATTTTCCACTATTCTTATGTGATTGAAGATAAGATATTCCGTAGAATACATTCAGGTTCATAAATACAAAGTAGCAAGGGATATATAGAAATTTGTTCTTCTTTCCATTGAGTTCTTGCATATAGCCACACAATGCTGCAAGATAGAAAACTATCTGCAATATCCAAATCACGTTGTAAACCATGCCTGCTTTCATCAAGACAAGGGCAATGTTAAGTGGAATCAAACAGAAAAGTGCGAAAGGGGTAATGGTCCAACGGAGTACACGATGTGAAACAAACTGAAAAGAAGCTATGGGATAGCGTAGGGGATTCATGAGTTGACGAAGCCACCAGATACTCTGTAGTCCACCTGCTGCAATACGTTTTTTTCTTTTGGCTTCTTCTGCTAAATTGGCAGATCCGTGCTCAAGTGCATAGGCTTTTGGAGTATAAGCAATACGATAGCCTTGCATCAGCATTCTCAACGACATGACAAAATCATCAAGCAAAGCGTTCTCTGGCATGGGTACGTATAGAGAGCGGCGAATGGCACAAAGCTCGCCTGCTGCTCCCATGGCTGAATAGAGTTCGCTGTCAAGTTGTTTAAGTTTGCTTTCATATTTCCAGTAGAGGCCTTCACCTTGAGCTGCTGCTTGTTGTGGGCCTTGCTCGTTGGCAGCAACACGCTTTTCTCCTGCTACGCATCCTACTTTTGGATCAAGAAAGCATTTCACGATTTCGCGTATGGCATTGCTGTTGAGCATGGTATTAGCGTCTGTCATCACTACAAGTTCTGTATCAACCAATGCCAAGCCATGATTAAGTGCTGCGGTCTTTCCACGACGCTCAGGTGAAAATATCACCTTCACGTCGTAGGAAGACAGCTTTAGGTTGGTATCGTCATCCGATCCGTCTGTAACCCATACGGTTTTTAGTTTCGGATAATCGATTGCCAACGTATTGTTCATTTTGTCGTTGACAATATCCTGTTCGTTGTATGCACATATCATAAGCGTCACTTCAGGAAGCTTGTTGTCTTCCGGCAGTTTCGTCTCTTCCTTTTTGCCTTTACTTAAAAGCCGTTTCACTCCGACTATGATATAAAGTAAGATTCCATATCCGAAGTAGGTATAAAATACCAGCGCTATAGCTGACCAGAATACGATTTTCAGTAAAAGCATAAGAAATGATATTGTGTCTGTTGTTTAGTTTTTACTTTCCACTTCTTCGCGCATGTCGATGAAATGGCCTTTTTTGTCATAGAACTCGTATTGCAGGAATGCCAGTTTCTGCGAAGGGATTATGCGCACTCCAAGTCCATATTTAATTTGCCAGCGACGCTTCATGGAAATCATTCCTTGATTGATGTATGCTGCCACATAGGGATGGACATGGAGGGTGAATTGCTTGATTCCAATCTTGTTGACCAGCTGGTCAATCTTATTTTCCAATTGGTCGGTAAAGAGTATTGAGGACTTGATTTTGCCTGTTCCGAGACATGTTGGGCACACCTCTTCCACATTCACATCCATAGCAGGGCGTACACGTTGTCGTGTAATTTGCATGAGGCCGAATTTGCTAAGCGGAAGAATGTTGTGTCTTGCACGATCTTTCTGCATGTTCTTACACATTCTTTCGTAGAGCAATTGTCGATCTTCTGCCAAATTCATGTCGATGAAATCGACAACAATGATACCTCCCATGTCTCTTAGTCGCAATTGTCTTGCCAATTCATCGGCCGCTCCGAGATTTACCTCGAGTGCATTGGCTTCCTGTCCGTTTTCAGCCCTTGTTCTGTTTCCGCTGTTTACATCCACCACGTGCATGGCTTCTGTATGCTGAATAATCAGATAGGCTCCTCGTTTGTAGTTGACAGTTTTGCCGAATGATGACTTCAACTGTTTGGTTACGTTGAAATTGTCGAAAATGGGGACGCTTCCTGTGTAGAGTTTGACAATGTCTATCTTGTCTGGGGCAATAATCTCGACATAGTTCTTGATTTGCTTAAATACCTCTTTGTCGTTGATGTAGATTCCGTCGTAAGTAGGATCAAACAGGTCGCGTAGCAAAGCTACCGCACGACCTGTTTCTTCGTGTATGAGTTGTGGCGATGTTGTGGCCTTCTGTGCATTTTCTATGGCTTCATCCCATCGTTTTAACAGTTGTTTCAGTTCTGCATCAAGTTCTGCGACACGTTTTCCCTCTGCTGATGTCCTGACTATAACTCCGAAATTTTTTGGTTTTATACTCTGAACCAATTGTTTGAGTCTGGCTCTTTCTTCTCCTTTTTTGATTTTTGTGGAAACTGATACTTTGTCTTGGAAAGGCATCAGTACCATATATCGTCCCGCGAAACTTAACTCGCAGGTAAGTCGTGGTCCTTTGGTTGAAATGGGTTCTTTCACCACTTGGACAAGAATTTCCTGACCAGGCTTCAGCGTATTTTGCACGCTTCCTTCTTTGGGTAAGTCTGGCAGTCGTGTAGCTTTAGAGATGGGAAAGAGTTTTCTTCTGTCGCTTTGTACTTGTTTAAGGTATTTCTCGTACGAACAGTAATGTGTTCCTAAGTCAAGATAATGCAAGAAAGCGTCGCGTTCCGAACCGACATTGACAAAGCATGCGTTGAGTCCGGGCATGAGTTTGTGTACTTTTCCCAGATAGATATTGCCTACAGAAAACGACATCTCACGCTTTTCGTTTTGGTATTCTACCAAGTTCTTGTCTTCGAGAAGTGCAATGGAGATTTCTTTCTGTTGTACGTCAATGATAACTTCACTTGTCATTCTTAAAAACTTTTTGTATTTGTATTTTGAAATACAGAAAGGGGTGTACTGAGAATTGTCGGCACTCGACATTTTCTCGGTACACTCCTTTCATTTTTCTCGTTGAGCTTATATGCTTATGGCTTACTTGCTCTTGTGACGATTCTTGCGCAGTCTTTTCTTACGCTTGTGAGTAGCCATCTTGTGGCCCTTCTTTTTCTTTCCGTTTGGCATAATGTGTATAAATTAAGTTGTTGTTATAATTATTTCATTTTGGCGATAAAGCTCTTTGCAGGCTTGAATGCAGGGAAGTCGTGTGCATCGATAACAAGAGTGGTGTTCTTGGAAATGTTGCGTGCAGTTTTCTGGGCACGGTGTTTAACGGTAAATGTACCGAAACCTCTGAGATATACGTTTTCTTTTCTCACTGACATGCTCTGGCGTATTTCTTCCATGAATGCTTCAATGGTGCCTGCAACATCTTTTTTCGAGATTCCTGTTTCAAGGACAATCTTGTTGATAATTTCTGCTTTCGTCATGTTTTCTAACGATTTTATTTTCTTTCTGTGATTATAATTTTTATTTCGGAGTGCAAAGATACTGATTTTCAGCGTGAAACGGAAATATATTTTCGTTTTTTTTTGATAATCAGTATTTTTTGTGCTATTTTTGTGGTCTTACACCTTATATTATAGGTGTGGTCTGCTGTGAATTTTGTTATTTCAACTGTTGTAGCCGTGCGATGTATTTGCCTATAATGTCAAACTCAATATTGACAACACTTCCTTTTTCGATATTACAAAAATTGGTATGTTCAAAGGTGTAGGGGATGATGGCTACCTGAAAGCTGTTGGCGGTAGGGTTGCAAACGGTAAGGGATACACCATTGACGGTAACCGAGCCTTTATCTACTGTAAAATAGCCATTGAGAGCCATTTCTTGGTTTTCTTGGTATTCAAAAGTAAAATAGGTAGAGCCGTTTGCGTCTTCTTTTGCGATGCACACAGCGGTTTGATCGACGTGTCCTTGTACAATATGTCCGTCGAGACGTCCGTTCATCATCATCGATCGTTCCACATTGACTTTGTCGCCTATGTGAAGTAGTCCTAAGTTGGTGCGCTCTAACGTTTCTTTCATGGCTGTTACCGTGTAGCAATCGTTGTCAATGGCTACTACGGTAAGGCATGTTCCGTTGTGTGCTACACTTTGGTCGATACCTAACTCGTTAGTAAACGGACAACGTAATTTTAAGTCGATATTGTCGCGGTCGCGTATGATATCAACAACTGTTGCGGTTTCTTCGATTATTCCGGAAAACATATTATTAATGTTGGTTTAATATTTCTTTGATTATTTTGATGAAAAAGAAAAAAGAGGCCGCACCGGTGATGTGATGAAAACTCCTTTTTTAGAAGATATGGGGTTCTCCTGCCTTTGTAATCCACTGGTCTGTTGCCAAACTGCTCCTTAGGAGTTGTGGCCCGCCATTGTACAGGAAATACGCCCTGTTTTCATAGTAATTTGATGAGTATCCCTATCGAACCGATACGGCCATTCTCTTTCTGTTTGCAAAGATACGAAAAAAAATGGAGAGCACGAGGTTTGCTCAACATTATTTTTCATGTTTCTGATAAAAAAAACAGTTCTGCGTGACTTTTGTTGTCAGCAGAACTGCTTTGTATTTAGTTGTTTGAAGGGTTAAAACCTCTTGCTTTTCAATAGTTTAGTAGGCAAAGAGTGGATATTCCTTCATGCGTTCGTTGACGCGTTTGCGAACACTTGCAATAACTTCTGGATTTTCGGGATCGTTGAGTACTTCTTCGATGAAAGCGGCAATTTCTACCATTAAGTCTTCTTTTGCACCACGTGTAGTGATGGCAGGAGTGCCGAGGCGAATACCTGATGTCTGGAAGGCAGAACGGCTGTCGAATGGTACCATGTTCTTGTTGACTGTGATATCTGCAGCAACGAGGGCATTCTCTGCTACTTTACCGGTCAAATCGGGATATTTTGTACGCAGGTCAACGAGCATAGAGTGGTTGTCTGTACCGCCGCTTACGATGGTGAAACCACGCTTGATGAGTTCTTCAGCCAATACCTTGGCATTCTTTTGTACTTGTTTGGCCCACTCTTTGAACTCTGGCTGTAGTGCTTCGCCAAAAGCTACTGCTTTAGCAGCAATAACGTGTTCCAGAGGACCGCCTTGCTGTCCAGGGAATACTGCTGAATTGAGCAGTTGTGACATCATTTTGGTGACACCCTTAGGCGTTTTGAGTCCCCATGGGTTTTCAAAGTCTTTACCCATCAAGATGATACCTCCGCGTGGACCGCGCAGGGTTTTATGTGTGGTAGAGGTTACGATATGAGCCCATTTCACCGGGTTCTCGAGGAGTCCTGCGGCGATGAGACCTGCTGGGTGTGCCATGTCGATCATGAGCAAAGCCCCAACTTTATCTGCGATTTCGCGCATGCGCTTGTAGTCCCATTCGCGGCTGTATGCTGATCCGCCACCGATGATGAGTTTTGGTTTGTGCTCGAGTGCTAAATGCTCCATTTCATCGTAATCTACACGTCCAGTTTTCTCATCAAGATTGTATCCTACGGGTTTGTAGAGAATACCGCTGGTATTGACGAGTGAGCCATGTGAGAGGTGACCGCCGTGAGCCAGGTTAAGGCCCATGAATGTATCACCTGGTTTCAGTACGGCGAGTAGTACTGCAGCGTTTGCTTGTGCTCCTGAGTGGGGTTGTACGTTGGCGTATTCAGCTCCGAAGAGTTTGCAAACACGGTCGATGGCGAGTTGTTCTACTTCATCCACGACCTGACAGCCACCATAGTATCGGTGTCCAGGGTAGCCCTCAGCATATTTGTTTGTCAGATAGCTGCCCATGGCTTCCATCACTTGTTCGCTGACGAAATTTTCTGACGCAATCAGTTCGATGCCTTTGAGTTGGCGCTGATGCTCTTTTTCGATGAGCTCGAAAATCGTGTTGTCTCTTTGCATAGTTGTAATTATTGGGATGATTTAAAGGTTATCCATTCATTGTGGCCAAGAATTCCTCGTTGTCCATGGTTTTAATTATGCGGTCTCGCATGGTATTCATGGCTTCAAGAGGATTCATGTCTGCAATAAAATTGCGTACAATCCACATACGCTGGAGTGTGGTTGGATCCTGCAACAAGTCGTCGCGTCTGGTAGAAGAGAGGACGAGGTTGACAGCAGGGAATATGCGTTTGTTGGCCAATGTGCGGTCGAGTTGTAATTCGGAGTTACCGGTTCCTTTGAATTCTTCAAAGATTACCTCATCCATTTTTGAGCCCGTATCTGTAAGAGCTGTGGCTATAATAGTGAGTGAACCTCCGTTTTCTATATTACGTGCAGCTCCGAAGAAGCGCTTTGGTTTCTGTAGTGCGTTGGCGTCAACACCACCTGTGAGTACCTTTCCTGATGCAGGACTTACGGTATTATAGGCACGTGCCAATCTTGTGATGGAATCGAGGAAAATTACTACGTCGTGTCCACATTCAACCATTCTTTTTGCTTTTTCCAGTACGATACCGGCAATTTTTACATGTCTGTCCGCTGGTTCGTCAAAGGTAGATGCAATTACTTCTGCGTTGACAGTACGGCTCATGTCTGTGACTTCCTCAGGTCTTTCGTCAATGAGGAGCATCATGATGTAAGCCTCTGGATGGTTGGCTGCTATTGCGTTGGCAATGTCTTTCATCAGTACTGTCTTACCTGTCTTTGGCTGTGCCACTATGAGTGCGCGCTGTCCTTTTCCTATAGGTGAGAAGAGGTCAACGATGCGTACACTTGGATTTGTGGTGGCGCTATTGCCGCAGAGGTTGAATTTTTCATCGGGGAAGAGTGGGGTGAGATGTTCGAAGCTTACGCGGTCTCTGACCTCTTGTGGGTTTCTTCCGTTGATGCTTTTTATTTCTGTTAAAGCAAAGTATTTCTCGTTATCGTGCGGTGGTCTTACGGTACATTCCACCACGTCGCCTGTTTTGAGACTATAGCCTTTTACTTGTTGTGGACTTACGTAAATATCATCGGGTGATGAAAGGTAGTTGTAGTCGCTTGAACGAAGGAAGCCGTATCCATCTTGTAGTATTTCGAGTACTCCGTTACCAGAGATAATACCGTCGAAGTCGTATTTATCCTGTGCAGGTTGTTGTGGTGCAACAAAAGTGCTGGCTGTTGGGGCGTTACTGCTGATGGGTCTGTCGAAGATGTCGAGTGAAGGTAGTGCCTCTTGGTCTTCTATGGGCAGGTCGACAACGGTAATAAAATCAGTACCGTCTCCTGGGTCTCCACTCCAAACATCATCTTCTGTCATTGGACCTTCGTTGTAGTCTGTGTTATTGTTTTGCTCCATGTTCTGAGCTTCGGACTGTGGTTCTGTCACAGGCTCCTCTTGTGCAACAGTATTGGGGTCTACGTTTTCAATCTGCTCTTGGGGCTCGTTAGTTTCGGGTTGTTGCTGAATAAGGGCCGCTTCTTTTGCAGCCTTTTCCAGTTCGAGAGCTTCGAGTTCCTTTTTCGATTTCCTTCCTCGTTTTTTAGGAGCAGGCTTATCTGTAGCTTCTTTTTCTGCCTTTTCCACAGGTGCTGTTTCTGTTTCAGCATCTTTTGCTGTTTCTATAGATTGTGGTGCAATGGTTTCGCTGTTGTCATTTTCTTCTGTGGGAATAGTTTGTTGTGCGGCAGTAGCAAGGAGTGTGTCGAGAGAAGGTTTCTTCTCGCGTTTTGCAGGCTTTGTATCAAGGTTTTCTCCGTCTTTTCCGCTGACAGTATATACTTTATCTTTTTCTTTTTTAGCTATACGTGTGCGTTTGCGTTTGGTGTTAGCCACAGACTCCGCAGCAGAATCTATGGCATGTTTATCGAGTATGGCATAGATTACGCTTTCCAAAGAATCGTCAGGTGACACTTTTACACCTACTTCATGGGCAATCTCCATAAGTTGAGAGATTTCCATTTTTTCCAAATCTTCTTTTAAGTACATATTTATTTCTAAGTATTCTTGGTATGAATGTGTGCGACAGGAATTTGTCGCAATACTATTGTTTCTCGAATGGAAACAAGGGAATGATTAATATCGGCTGCAAAAGTAATCAATATATTTGAGATTTCCAAACTATTTCAACAAAAATAATCTGATAGAGATTCAAATTATTCAATTATGTTTGGTGTTCAAAGACTTTTATCTGCTTTTTTTATCTCATAATATAATAAGGTTAGCACATCGGCAGTTCTTACCTATATGGTCCTATCATGTTCCTATTGTTGTGGACATGATTTTGGGACTTACTTGGGATTTACTTGGGAGCTTCTTGGGACATGTTACGCGATTTCTGTTCTTCGCTTTTTTCACGGAAAATCTCGAACGGATCATTTGACTTAACAAAGTTGAGGACGATTACCTGAACGAATCCCGAATGCAACTCGAAGATAAAAGGTTTTGTTTGCTTATTCGTACCTCTGAGACTGTTGTCTCTTGGGTACTTTCGTTCGATAATCCAAAAAGAAAATGTGTTTTTCTTTTGGATTCTGCTCGCTTATTCGTACCTTTAATCCTTCGGATTTTAGGTACTTCCGCTCGGAAAAACTCAAATAAGTTTGGTTTTTCCCTCGCTTATTCGTACCTTTAATCCTTCGGATTTTAGGTACTTCCGCTCGGAAAAACTCAAATAAGTTTGGTTTTTCCCTCGCTTATTCGTACCTTTGCACGCGGAAAGAATTTCATAATAAAAATATATAAGAAAATGAAAGCATTTGTATTTCCCGGTCAGGGAGCTCAATTCGTAGGAATGGGCAAAGACCTCTACGACAACAATCCTAAAGCAAAAGAACTTTTTGAAAAAGCCAACGAGATTCTTGGCTATCGTATAACCGACATTATGTTTGAAGGTACTGACGAAGACCTCAAACAGACCAAGGTAACGCAACCCGCCGTTTTCCTTCACTCTGTTATTTCTGCCATCTGCATGGGAGACGCATTCCAACCAGCTATGGTTGCAGGACACTCTCTTGGCGAATTCTCGGCACTTGTTGCTGCTGGAGCATTGAGCTTTGAAGATGGTCTTAAACTGGTTTATGCTCGTGCCATGGCTATGCAGAAAGCTTGTGAGGCTCAGCCCTCTACCATGGCAGCCATCATCGGTTTGCCCGACGATAAGATTGAAGCCATTTGCAAAGAAGTAAGCAAGATGGGTAAGGGTGTTGTGGTTCCAGCCAACTATAACAACCCCGGACAGCTGGTAATCTCTGGTAATATAGAAGCCATCAACGAGGCTTGCGAACAGCTGAAAGCCGCCGGCGCTAAGCGTGCTCTGCCTTTGAAGGTGGGTGGCGCATTCCACTCTCCATTGATGCAGCCTGCTAAGGACGAACTTCAGGCCGCTATCGAGAAAACTGAGTTTGCCGCTCCCAAATGTCCCATTTATCAGAATGTAGATGCCAAGCCACATACCGATCCTGCTGAAATCAAGCAAAACCTGATTGCTCAGCTGACAAGTTCGGTTCGTTGGACACAGATTGTGCAGAACATGATTGCCGTTGGCGCAGACGATTTTACAGAGTGCGGTCCAGGTAAAGCCCTTCAGGGTATGATTGCAAAAATCAATAAGGAAGTAAGTGCTCATGGCATTGCTTAATCCTAATGATACTAAAACAGAATTAAATAAATAATAGGCGTGGGCTATACCTGCGCCTATTATCTTTACTCGTTAAATCTTTATGACAGGTAAACAGGTTATCTATCAAGTTTTTACTCGCCTTTACGGCAATCGTAGTATCACCCGTCACATGAACGGAACCATTGAAGAGAATGGTTGCGGAAAAATGGATGATTTCACCCCAAAGGTATTGAACCGATGGGCAAGAATGGGCATTACTCATGTCTGGTACACGGGGGTTATTCGTCATGCGACGAGGACAGATTATTCAGCATATGGAATCCCAAAACAACATCCTGCAGTTGTCAAAGGATGTGCCGGTTCGCCATACGCTATTGCCGATTATTATGATGTTGATCCAGATCTCGCAACAGATGTTGACCACAGAATGGAGGAGTTTGAAGCCTTGCTTCAGCGCACCCACGAGGCTGGTCTCAAAGTGATTATCGATTTTGTGCCCAACCACGTTGCACGCCAGTATCATTCCATTTGCAAGCCAGCAAATGTTAGCGACCTTGGAGAAGACGATCATGTGGATAGAGGCTTCGACCCGGTAGATAACAATTTCTATTACTGTCCAGGACAAGCTTTCGTACCTTGTTTTGACCTTTATCACGGCGAAGCAACACCTTACGAAGAATATCCTGCCAAAGCCACGGGCAACGACCATTTTGACAATGCGCCAGGGAGGAATGACTGGTATGAAACGGTAAAACTCAATTATGGTGTTGACTATTACGCAGGTGGAGTATTGTACGACAATCCCATGCCCAATACCTGGAAGAAAATGACCGACATCCTCTTGTTCTGGGCAGCCAAAGGTATAGACGGTTTCCGTTGCGACATGGCTGAGATGGTGCCGGCAGCATTTTGGAGCTATGCTACAAAAGCGGTAAAAGAACAATATCCCGACATACAGTTCATCGGTGAGGTATATAATCCGTCATTATATCGTAGTTATATTTCAGCCGGCTTTGACTTACTCTACGACAAAGTAGGCATGTATGATACGATGCGCGCCGTCATAACCGGACAGGCTGCTACCTCGGCAATTACTTCTGCCTGGCAACAAACAGACGATATTCGTCAACACATGTTGTACTTCTTGGAAAACCACGACGAACAACGTATTGCAAGCACATTCTTTGCAGGCGAAGCCCGTCGCGGAGTCCCTGCTATGATGGCATCCATGCTCATGCAACAGAATCCTTTTATGCTCTATTTCGGAGAAGAGTATGGAGAGCGCGGAATGGACCACGAAGGATTTAGCGGATGCGATGGACGAACCACAATATTCGACTACTGGAGTATCGATACCCTATGTCGGGCAGCCTCCAGAAAATTGACCGCCGACGAAAAACTGGTTTATGCACAACATGAACAAACCATGCAGATTGCTCGTCGCGAGAAAGCCATAAGCGAAGGCACATTCTTCGACCTGATGTATGTGAATCCACATTTGCACCGTCAATATGCGTTCCTCCGCCACATCGGACATGACCTGCTCTTGGTGGTAGTCAATTTTGAAGACCACGAAGTTGATGTTGATGTCAATCTGCCGAAACACGCCTTCGACTTCTTGCAAGTTGCCTCAGGCGAATATGTTGCCACAGAACTGTGGAGCAAAACAAAAACCAACATTGACCTGCAGCCAGATAAGGCCGTTCGACTGCAGGTAGGCGCCAATGGGGGCGTGGTGATGAAGATGAAAGTTACAGTATCTGAAAATCATAAAACAATGGAAAATATCATTCTCAACGAACACCACAAAGAAGAATTTCCTCCGGCTCATACAGCCGAACACCTGCTCAATCAGACCATGATGCGCATATTCGGTTGTGAACGTTCTTTCAACGCACATATCGAGCGCAAAAAGAGCAAGATGAGCTTTCATCTGAGTCATAAACCTTCGCGCCAAGAGGAGAAGGAAATAGAACAGACGATGAACCGACTTATTGAAGAGGATTTGCCTGTGGAGTTTGAATTTGTTGACCGCAACAATCTGCCAGAGGGCGTTTCGCCAGACCGACTGCCAGAAGATGCGTCGGAAACCATCCGACTCGTACGCATAGGCGATTATGACGTTTGTCCGTGTATCGGCAAACACGTGCGATCAACCAGTCAGATTGGCCGTTTTGAATTACTTGGAACGAATTGGGACGAAGAAAACAAGGTATTCCGGGTTCGTTTCAAAGTGGTGCAATAAAAACAATAAGAAACAATCGATTACATGGTGACACAGCAGGACTATATCAACAAATATATAATCATTTAAAACCCACCTGACCGCATGAAACAAGACATCGAAATTGCACGCGAAGCAACATTGAAGCCAATCAGCGTGATTGCTGCCACGATGGGCATCAACCAAGACCTGATTGAACCGTATGGAAAATTTATTGCCAAAGTGCCAGGCAAACTGATTGATGAAGAACGAGTTGAAAAGAGTAACCTCATCCTCGTAACAGCCATTACTCCTACAAAGGCAGGAATCGGCAAGACAACCGTCTCCGTCGGTCTCTCGCTCGGATTGGCACGTATAGGAAAAAGAGCTGTTCTGGCACTCCGCGAACCATCACTCGGTCCGTGTTTCGGACAAAAGGGTGGAGCTGCCGGAGGAGGCTACGCACAGGTGTTGCCCATGGATAGAATCAACCTGCATTTCACAGGCGATTTCCATGCCATTACCACGGCAAACAATATGATTGCCGCTTTGCTCGACAATTACATCTATCAGCACCAGACTGAAGGTTTCGGAATGAAACAGATACTATGGCGAAGAGTCATGGATGTGAACGACCGATCGCTCCGACACATCGTAACAGGACTAGGACCTCATGTCAACGGCTGTCCGCAGGAAAGCGGATTCGACATTACTCCTGCCAGCGAGATTATGGCAATCCTTTGTCTTGCCTCTGACCTTGAAGATTTAGAACGAAGAATCAATCACATCCTACTGGGTTACACGCTCGAAGACAAACCGTTTTATGTGAGCGATTTGGGAGTAGGGAGCGCTATCGCAGTATTGTTGAAAGATGCACTCAATCCTAATCTCGTTCAGACCACAGAAAATACGCCTGCCTTCATCCATGGAGGACCATTTGCCAATATCGCACATGGTTGCAATTCTATTATAGCTACAAAGATGGCGATGACGTATGGCGACTATGTAGTGACAGAAGCAGGATTTGGTGCTGATCTGGGTGCAGAGAAATTCCTTGATATCAAGTGTCGTAAAGCCCATATTCAACCCAAACTGACGGTCCTTGTGGCTACGCTACGCGGATTGAAAATGCATGGTGGAGTGGAAGAGAGGGCAATCCGTCTGCCTCATACAGAAGGAGTTTGTCGCGGCTTGCGCAATCTCGACAAGCATATTCACAACCTCCAGAAATTCGGTCAGACCGTACTCGTTTGTTTCAATCAATATGCAGATGATGATGCACAGGAAATAGAAATGGTACGTCGCCATTGTAAGGAACAGGACGTACCCTTTGCCTTAAATAACGCCTATGCACAAGGGGGCGCAGGTGCTGAAGACCTTGCCCGTCTGGTGGTCGAGACGATAGAGCAGAAACCGTCAAAACCACTCCAGCTGATGTATGCAGACGAGAGTCACATAAGTGCAAAGATTGAAGCTGTCGCACGCAGAATCTATGGCGCCTCGCATGTGACATTCTCAGCAGATGCCCAGCTCAAGATGAAACGCGCAGAGCAATTAGGTTGCAGAACCTTCCCCGTGTGTATTGCCAAGACCCAGTATTCGTTCTCGCAAGACCCGAAGGCATACGGAGTGACCGACGGATTTGATTTTGAAATCCGTGACATCGTCATCAATTCCGGAGCCGAGATGATTGTGGCTATTGCAGGAAGCATGATTCGCATGCCAGGACTTCCAAAATCTCCTCAGGCATTACATATTCGCTTGGTAGATGGTGAGATAGATGGTTTAAGCTAAAGAAAAGAAACAATCAAACAAGTTAAGAAAATGAGATATTTCGTATGGTTTGGTTATGATGGAACACGTTATCATGGATGGCAGTATCAGCCCAATGGTATTACAGTTCAAGAAGAATTGGAACGTGCACTTTCACTCCTTCTCCGTGAGGATATTCACGTGACAGGAGCAGGACGAACTGACACAGGAGTTCATGCACGCCAAATGGCTGCACATTTCGATACTGAGGTTGTTTTCGATTGTGTACACATGGTCAAGCGCCTCAATGGCGTATTGCCATACGATATAGGAGTTTCTAAGGTAGAGGCGGTTGCAGCCGATAAACATGCTCGTTTTTCGGCTACCGCCCGAACCTACCATTATTATATCCACTACGGCAAGAATCCCTTTTGCCAGCAGTTTAGCCTGCAGATGCATTATCAGCTCGATTTCGGACTCATGAATCAAGCTGGGGCTATACTGATGGAATATGACGATTTCGGTTCGTTTTGCAAAACCGGAAGCGACGTCAAGACCACGCTCTGTAAGGTAACCCATGCACAATGGCATCAAACCGCTCCAGAGGAGTGGTATTTCGAGATACGTGCCAATAGATTTCTTCGGAATATGGTAAGGGCCGTTGTCGGTACGATCATAGAAGTGGGGCGAGGCCGCATGACCCTTGAGGAGTTTCGACGGGTTATTGAGAGTGGACATCGTACCCAAGCAGGCGAGTCGATGCCCGCCAAAGCATTGTTTCTTGAACGGGTAGAATATTAAGTATTTCAAACAACGATACATTTTTTCAAATAATAAACACATAAAAGATTGTTAAAAAGATGACTTGGTTATTATTGGCTTTTTTGTCGGCAACATTATTGGGCTTCTATGATGCATTCAAGAAAGAAGCTCTACGCGAAAATGCCGTCATTCCTGTGTTGTTTCTCAACACCCTGTTCTCGTCGATAATCTTCTTACCATTCATCATTCTGAGTGGTCAGACAGAAATTCTCGACAATACCATATTCCATGTTGCTTCAGGCGGATGGGAGATGCATAAATACATCGTCCTCAAATCCTTGATCGTGCTGAGCAGTTGGGTGTTAGGCTATTTCGGCATGAAACATCTGCCCTTGACGATAGTAGGTCCGATTAACGCCACACGTCCGGTCATGGTACTTGTAGGAGCGTTACTCGTATTTGGAGAACATCTTAACGGTTGGCAATGGATGGGAGTCTTGTTGGCCGTCATGTCGTTTATGATGTTGAGTAGGAGTGGTAAAAAAGAAGGAATAGACTTCCGGCACAACCATTGGATCTGGATGATAGTTGGTGCTGCTGTTCTTGGAGCGATTAGCGGACTTTACGACAAGTACCTGATGGCTCCCGAAGGAAGCGGAGGCGTTGGGCTTGATCGTATGATGGTACAGTCGTGGTATAACATCTATCAATGTGGTATGATGCTCATCATGCTTGCCATTCTCTGGTGGCCCAAACACAAGCAGACCACGCCATTTCATTGGCATTGGTCAATTATCGGAGTCAGCATTTTCCTTTCTACAGCTGATTTCGTGTATTTCTATTCCCTCTCGTTGCCCGATGCCATGATATCTATCGTGTCGATGGTGCGTCGTGGTTCGGTTATCGTGTCGTTCCTCTTTGGTGCTGCCTTCTTCCATGAGAAGAACCTTCGCGCCAAGGCTGTCGATTTGGCGTTGGTGCTGTTGGGAATGATATTCCTGTATATTGGTTCGCATTAACAAGAGAGAGTGGACATATTTCTTTGAACCGTTCAAACACATTTGTCTGTTCAGCCAAACGGCCTGATTATGGTAAAATCAGAACGCAAGTTAGTTGTTGAACAGATAAAATTTGTAGGTTTGTTTTGTATTTCCCCTGAATTGCACTACCTTTGTAAACAGAATGCGACATACGATCATGATAATAACAGGAGTCATAGGGTTGATGCTCTGTGGCTGCTCAGAAACCAAATATGTGCCAGAAGGCCAATACCTGCTCAATAGAGTCAAGGTGGAAAGTGACGGAAAATACAGAGATGTAAATTCCGCCAATCTCAAATCGTATGTACGCCAAAAAGGTAATACAAGATGGTTCTCGTCGTTCAAACTACCATTGTCAACCTACTCGTTGGCAGGTAAAGACTCGTCGAAATGGATCAACCGTACCCTAAAAAACATAGGAGAGGCTCCTGTCATTTACGACACATTGAGCACTACACGCTCCATGCAGGATTTACAGATGAGATTGCAGAATATGGGTTATCTGCGTGCTTCTGTAGATGCGACATTCAAAGAAAAGAAACGTAAGATCAACGTGACGTACCATGTTCACCCTCGTGAGCCTTATTATTTGGGAAAGGTGAATTATGAAGTACGGGATACTGCCATTGCCAATCTGTTGCGTTTGGACCTGCCTGAGCATAGAGGGCTGAAAGAGAATATGCGCTTTAGCGTTGAGAATTTAGATAACGAACGCAACCGATTAGCCGGCGAATTGGCCAACAGAGGATATTTCAGATTCAACAAGGATTTCATCACCTTTCGAGCCGATTCTATGCCGGGTGAAAAAGCTATCAACCTGACACTTGTCATCCATGCCAATACCGACCATGACGGGAATGAAATACCACACCTCAGTTATAGGATAGGGAAAGTCAACCATCTGAGTGGTGATAGCGAAGACAGTATCATTCATCTTCGAAAAGGAGTCTTGCAACGCAATACTTTTATACGTTCGGGAGAATTGTATTCGGCAAAGAAATTGCAAGATACCTATGCACATTTCGGAAGACTCGGAGCCGTCAAATACACCAGTATTTCATGGGAAGAACACCAGCGAGAACGTCTTCTCGATTGTAATATCCATCTGAGTACCAACAAACCCTCCACCATCTCTTTTCAACCCGAAGGAACGAATACAGCAGGAGATTTTGGTGCTGCTGTTGCGCTAACCTATCAGAACCGCAACCTCTTCAAGGGAGCAGAAAACCTTACCATAGAACTGCGTGGCGCGTTTGAGGCTATCAAGGGGCTGGAAGGTTATGGTAACGACAATTTTGAAGAGTATAGCGTAGAAACCAAATTGACATTCCCAAGATTCATCGCACCTTTTCTTGCCAACAGCTTCAGACGTCGCATTAATGCCACAAGTGAAGTGTCGATGCTATACGACCTTCAAAACCGACCGGAGTTCCATCGACGAGTCTTTTCTGTAGCATGGAAATACAAATGGAATGACAGTAGGCATCATGACCGTTATCGCATAGACCTGCTTGACCTCAACTATATCTCCATGCCATGGATAAGTGAAACGTTTCGTAATGAGTATCTTAACGATACCGAAAGCAAGAATGCCATCCTGCGCTATAATTACGAGAACCTTTTCATTATGAAAATAGGTATGGGGTATACCTACAACAACGGACGTATTGCCATCAAAGCCAATGCAGAAACAGCAGGCAATCTGCTTCATGGCGCAGCACATGCGTTGAATTTCCATAAAAACGCACAGGGACAATACACTTTCCTTGATATTGCCTATGCACAATACGTGAAGGGGGATGTTGACTTCACACGTAACATACAGTTGGACTACAACAACCAACTCGTATTCCATGCCGGATTTGGAATTGCTTATCCCTATGGAAACAGTACTATCCTGCCGTTTGAAAAACGATATTTCGCGGGTGGAGCCAATAGCGTGCGCGGATGGAGTGTTCGCGGACTTGGTCCTGGTTCGTATATCAGCAAGGACGGGCGTATCGACTTCATCAACCAGACGGGAGACATGAAGCTGGACCTCAACATGGAATATCGCACACATCTGTTCTGGAAAATAGGAGGTGCGCTTTTTGTTGATGCCGGTAACATCTGGACCATCCGTTCTTACGACGACCAACCGGGTGGACAATTCAAGTTTGACGAGTTCTTGAAACAACTCGCAGTAAGCTACGGAATGGGATTCCGATTGAATTTTGGATACTTCATCCTTCGCTTTGATATGGGTATGAAAGCCGTTAATCCTGCTTATACTACATCAAAGGAACATTACCCTCTGTTACATCCGGATTTTAGTCGCGATTTTGCATTTCATTTCGCGGTAGGCCTGCCATTCTAACCATCCAATGGCCATGACGTTTTACCACAGTAACGGTCGTGTGGTATTCGTCAACGAGATGAGCTCGGGAACCTATGGAGTCGGCAACAAAGGCATTATCCACAACCAACTTTATCAGGCACATCGTATCACCCGGAAGTTCCGTCACATCGTCGATATGTGCCGACGTGGAGGCATCCTCCGAATTGGCGAAATCCAAATCTTCGTCTGTAATGTTAGAAGCCATGAAATGTAACCAAGGCCGACTCTCTTCAACTGTCAGTTGGTTGGCACGTGCAAGGTCGAAGCTGAAAAAGGCTTCAGCCCATGATTTTGCTGCAACTTCAGACTCCTTTTGATGCACTTCTATCAGGCTACAAGACGCCATAATCATGGTGCAAATGTATAATACAATTTTCTTCATAAGTTTAAAATATCCAAAAATCGTTGCAAAGATAAGAAAAATGTGACTTTTTTTTATTACTTTTGCAGATAAATTTAAAACCAAATGCTAAGATTTATATCCTTTGGAAGCGGCAGTAGCGGAAATTGTTATCTGTTGACTACGCCGACGGATGGACTATTGATAGATATCGGAGTAGGACTTAGAAGTTTGAAAAAGAACTTCAGAGATTATGGATTAAGTTTCTCACAGGTGCATCATGTACTTGTGACCCATGATCATGCAGACCATATCAAATCGGTAGGTTCGTTCAGCAAAGACCAACACATTCCTGTGTATACGACGAAGGTGGTGCACGAAGGTATTACCAAAAATTATTGTGTCCAACAGAAAGTCCCCTCAGACTATGTAAATTATTTAGAAAAGGGCACTTCTTTTACCATAGGCGACTTCAAGATTACTCCCTTTGGCGTTCCACATGACAGTAGCGATAATGTGGGGTATATGGTGGAAGCGGAAGGAACCGCATTCTGTGTGATTACTGATGCTGGTTATGTAACCGATGAAATGAAAGAATACATCAGCAAAGCAGATTATCTCGTCATCGAGGCTAACCACGATGTTGAAATGGTGAAAAACGGCCCATATCCGGCTTTTCTTAAAGAGCGCATACTCTCGCATACCGGACATCTCAGTAATGTAGAATGTGGAGAAGCACTTGTGGAGAACATGAGCGAACACCTGAAGCATGTCTGGCTTTGTCACCTGAGTGAAGAGAACAACCATCCGGAACTTGCCCGTAAGACCGTTGAGGCCATTTTGCGTAGCCATGGTATCGTGGCGGGGGCCGACCTGCAACTGGAAGTACTCAAAAGAAAGAGCCCGACAGGCATTTTTGATTTGGTATAAATCTCAAATATACAGCTAAAATGTTATGATATGAAAAAGTTTCTTAAATTGTAAGACGTAGGAAACTTTTTTAATATTATTTAGATACTTGCATGAGAACTTTCCTATAGGAATTGATTACTTTTGCATCACGTAAAACAGAAATAAACAAAAATAGAATATAACTATGGCAGAATCAATTGATATCCGGGAGCTTAACATCCGGATTGAACAGCAAAGTGGATTTGTCACCAATCTCGTGACAGGAATGGATCAAGTAATAGTAGGACAGAAGCATCTCGTAGAGTCGTTGCTCATCGGACTTCTCAGCGACGGAAACATATTGCTCGAAGGTGTGCCTGGTCTGGCAAAGACACTTGCCATCAAGACCCTTTCACAACTGATTGATGCAACTTACAGCCGCATACAGTTCACACCAGACCTCTTGCCTGCCGACGTGACAGGTACGATGATCTATTCGCAGAAAGACGAGCGCTTCCAGGTGAAACAAGGTCCGGTATTTGCCAACTTCGTATTGGCAGATGAGATCAACCGCGCTCCTGCCAAGGTACAGAGTGCGTTGCTCGAAGCCATGCAGGAAAAACAGGTGACTATTGGCAAAGAAACATTTGATTTGCCCACACCATTCCTTGTGATGGCTACACAAAACCCCATCGAACAAGAAGGTACCTACCCACTTCCAGAAGCACAGATGGACCGTTTCATGCTGAAGGTGGTGATCGACTATCCTACACTCGAAGAGGAGAAACGCATCATCCGCGAGAATATCGCAGGAAAACTTCCTGAAGTGAAACCTGTCGCTACGGCTCAGGAAATCCTTAATGCAAGAAACGTGGTACGCGAGGTCTATATCGACGAGAAGATCGAACAGTATATTGCCGACATCGTATTTGCCACTCGCTATCCTGATCGCTACGGACTGAAAGATATGAAAGACCTCATAGCATACGGCGGAAGTCCGCGTGCGTCTATCAATCTGGCGAAGGCTGCCCGCGCTTATGCCTTTATCAAACGTCGCGGATATGTTGTTCCTGAGGATGTACGCGCCGTGGCACACGATGTATTGCGTCATCGTATCGGTCTGACCTATGAGGCAGAGGCAAGCAATGTGACAAGTGAGGAAATCGTTTCAAAGATCATCAATAAGGTGGAAGTACCTTGATTGTCGCCTGTCTTATTGAAGTGATTATAAACAACGAATCAGATCAAACAAATGGAAACCGCTGAAATACTAAAAAAGGTAAGAAAGATAGAAATCAAGGCCAGAGGACTGAGCGTTAACGTCTTTGCAGGCCAGTATCACTCTGCTTTCAAGGGCCGTGGAATGGCTTTCAGCGAAGTGCGCGAATACCAGTACGGAGATGATGTCAGAGATATCGACTGGAATGTGACAGCACGCTTCCATCGCCCTTATGTCAAGGTCTTCGAAGAAGAGCGCGAACTCACCGTCATGCTACTCATAGACGTCAGCGGATCGCTCGACTTCGGCACGCAAAGCCAAATGAAGCGCGATATGGTGACAGAAATAGCTGCAACCATTGCTTTTAGCGCCATTCAGAATAATGATAAGATAGGAGTGGTTTTCTTTTCCGACCATATCGAGAAGTATATCCCTCCGAAGAAAGGACGTAAACACATCCTTTATATCATACGCGAAATGCTCGACTTTCACCCTGAAAGCAAAAGAACGAACATAGAGGGAGCGTTGCAGTTTCTTACAAGTGTTGTTAAACATCGTTGTACCGCATTCGTGTTGAGCGATTTTTACGACCAGAAGGATTTCTTGCATCCCCTTCAGATTTGCAACAGAAAACATGATGTTGTTGCAGTTCAGGTCTATGACCGTTTTGCCAAGTCATTACCCGATGTGGGATTGATGCGTGTGGTTGATGCTGAAACCGGCTATGAACAGTATATTGATACCAGCAGCAAGCGCTTGCGACGTGCTCACGAGCAATATTGGAATCGGATGCAACAACATTTGCGAGAGACCATGAACAAGAGTAATGTTGACATGGTAAGCATTTCCACAGGTGATGATTTTGTCAAACACCTGTTGCTGTTATTTAAAAAGAGAAGTTGATAAGCATGAAACACCTGATATTATTTATCCTTGCATTATTGCCTGCTACGATCTTGGCGCAGGTGGATGTAGAAGCTCGTATCGACTCACTTGAGATGATGATAGGAGAGCAGGTGCATGTGACTGTGACCGCAACAGTTCCACAGCAGTCTAAGGTCAACATGCCGAGTTTCAAACCGCGTGAGAATATCGTACCGGGAGTGGAGGTGTTGGCTGTAAGCGACGAACAGACTGAAGATGTGAGCGATGGACGCATGCAGGTTAAACGCATCTATACCTTGACGTCTTTCGACGGTAAACTCTATTATCTGCCCGCATTTCGCGTTAAAGTAAACGGGAAAGTATATCCTACTAAGAGTCTGGCACTAAAGGTGATAGAAGTTGAGGTTGATACAACAAAACTCGATAAGTTCTATGGTCCGAAGGATGTACAGGACAACCCATTCTCATGGGCTGAGTGGGCTCTTCCTTTTTGGTTGAGCATTCTCTCTTTGCTCCTGATGGCTGTGGCTTATTATCTCTACCTTCGCCTGCGCGACAACAAACCTATCATCAAGACTTTGCGTATTGTGAAGCGACTGTTGCCACACCAGAAGGCCATGAAGGAGATAGAGCAGATCAAGGCAGAACGTATGGTGTCGTCGGAGAATCCGAAGGAGTACTATACGAAACTTACCGATACGCTTCGTAAATATATAGAGGAGCGCTACCATTTCTCTGCCATGGAGATGACAAGTGGAGAGATTATAGAACGCCTGACGTCTTCGGGCGACCAGGCTATGATCGACGAACTCCGCCAGCTGTTCATCACGGCCGATTTGGTGAAGTTTGCCAAATATTCTACACTCATCAACGAGAACGACGCCAACCTGGTTAACGCTATTGCCTTTATCGACCAGACGAAACAGGAGGCGGTTGCCACAGAGGAAGTCCAGAAACCTGAGTTGACAGAAGCTGACCAACGCTCTCTGAAAACAAGACGACTGCTCAAAACCGTTATCAGCCTGATTGTCGTGGCATGTGTGGCTATGCTCGTTTATGCCGTTTATCATGTGTTGCTTCTCGGCGAGTGGATATAAATAATGAATTAGAATGGAATTTGCAAATAAAGAATATTTCCTGCTGCTGTTACTGCTGATACCGTATGTGATATGGTATCTGATGTATCGGAAGAAAACCGAACCTACCGTGCGGTTGAGCGATACCCATGCCTATAGGTTTGCAGCACGGAGCTGGAAGGTGACCTTGATGCCGATACAATTGTTGTTGAGGCTGGCGATTTTCGTACTGTTGGTATTGATATTGGCACGACCTCAAACCCATAACTCCTGGAAAAACAAATCGGTGGAGGGTATCGATATCATGATGGCGATGGACGTCTCTGGATCTATGCTGGCAGAAGACCTAAAGCCTAATCGTATTGAGGCTGCCAAACAAGTGGCTGCTGAGTTTATTGCCGGCAGACCCAACGATAATATTGGTCTGACGATATTTGCGGGTGAGGCGTTTACACAATGTCCTATGACGACCGACCACGCTTCGGTACTCAACCTGCTACGGGGTGTCAGAACCGACTTGGCAACGAGAGGACTTATCGAGGATGGAACAGCCATCGGAATGGGACTTGCCAATGCTGTCAGCCGTTTGAAGGATTCTAAGGCGAAAAGCAAGGTTGTCATTCTGCTGACCGACGGTAGTAACAACCGTGGCGACTTGTCGCCCATGACATCTGCTGAAATTGCCAAAAGTCTAGGCATCAGAGTTTATACTATCGGTGTAGGTACCAATAAGGTGGCTCCTTATCCCATGCCTGTTGCCGGTGGTGTGCAGTATGTCAATATCCCTGTAGAAATAGATAGTAAGACCTTGAGTGAAATTGCCGCAGCAACAGATGGCGGCTTCTATCGCGCAACAAACAACCGGGAGTTGCAGAATATCTATCGAGAAATCGACAAACTCGAAAAGTCTAAACTCAACGTGACGCAGTTCAGCAAACGCTATGAGGCTTATCAGCCCTTTGCCTTGGCAGCATGCCTCCTGTTGCTTCTCGAATTGCTCTTACGACTTACCATATTCAGAAAACTACCTTAAAATTATCGGAGAACTGCATTATGTTTCGATTTGAAGACCCCATATATCTCTATTTGCTGATATTGATACCGATTCTGGTGTTGATGCAATTCTGGATGGTGTATCAACAAAAGAAACGCCTCAGACGATTTGGCGATATCAATCTCGTACGCGAGTTGATGCCCAACGTTTCTCGCCATCGTCCACGGGTGAAATTCATATTGCTGATTGCAGCCTTGGCGCTCATGATCGTGATGCTGGCGCGTCCGCAGATGGGTACCAAGATCAACCATGAGAAGCGAACGGGTATTGAAACCATCATCGCCATGGATATTTCCAATTCTATGTTGGCGGAAGATGTGGCACCAAGTCGTCTCGACAGAGCCAAAATGATGGTAGAAAACCTTGTTGACCATTTCACCAACGACAAGATCGGACTGATCGTATTTGCCGGCGACGCCTTTGTGCAACTGCCTATTACGAGCGACTACGTTTCTGCTAAAATGTTTTTGAGCAATATCGATCCCTCGATGATTGATGTACAGGGTACCGACCTTGCTGCCGCCATTAAAATGGCAACAAACAGTTTTACGCAGGAACAAGGTATTGGCAAGGCCATCATCGTGATAACAGATGGAGAAGACCATGAGGGTGGGGCGCTTGAGGCTGCACGTGAGGCAAAAGACAAAGGTATGCGTGTGTTTGTTCTTGGCATAGGATCTCCTAAGGGAGCGCCTATCCCCATCGGCGGCGGTAACGATTACATCAAAGACGAAACAGGGCAGACCGTCATGTCGGCTTTGAATGAAGATATGTGTAAACAGGTGGCTGAAGCTGGAGGCGGAGCCTATATTCACGTGGAAAACAATTCCAACGCACAAGAGCAACTCAACGCAGAACTCGACAAACTCTCAAAGAAGGAAACGGCTGTAACTATCTATAGCGATTTCGACGAACAGTTTCAGGCGGTTGCCATCCTCGTCATGCTCTTGCTGATCATAGAAATCTGTATCCTTGAGGTTCGCAATCCTCATCTCAGCAAGCTTCACCTCTTCAGCCGAAATAAACCCATGATGCTCCTGCTCTTGCTTCTTGCGGCTACGCTCAACGTGCAGGCGCAGTCCGACCGCGACTATGTCAGAAAGGGCAATCGACAGTTCAGGGCTGGCAATTATGCTGAAGCGGAAACCAGCTATCGCAAGGCGTTGGAACGCAACGACCGCAATCCTCAGGCTATATATAATCTGGGTAATGCCCTCCTGATGCAACGCAAAGACTCGGCTGCCATACAGCAGTTTCAGAGTGCTGCCAAACTGGAACAAAACCCGTATCGTCGTGCGCAGGCTTACCATAACATAGGTACCGTTTGTCAGACGCTCAAGATGTATGGCGATGCCATAGAGGCGTATAAGGAGGCTTTGCGCAATAATCCTCGCGATAACGAGACGCGTTACAACCTTGAACTCTGCAAACGTCAACAGAAACAGCAGAAGCAACAGCAGCAACCTCAACAAAACAATAAAGACAAAAAAGACGATAAGCAAAAGCAGCAAAAACAGGAGAATAACAAGCAGAAGCAAGACAAGCAGAAGCAACAACAGCAACAGCAGAAACCACAGATGAGTAAGGAAAATGCAGAACAACTGTTGAATGCTGCCATGCAGGAAGAAAAGAATACGCAACAGCGCATCAAGAAAGCTCAACAGCAGCATCAGCAGAAACGCAGGTTGCAGAAAAACTGGTAATGGATACAAGCTATTTACATAACAACTATTCAGTTTCAAAGTCAAGACCCATTGAACAGGAAAGAAATGAAGAACAATACCACAGATAGAACTATTCAACATGCACAATGGCTGATCCCATTGGTCGCGATGCTGCTCATGTCGGTAACGACATTCGGACAGCACATGGTGGGACGTGCTCCCTCGCAAGTTGCCGTAGGAGAACAGTTCCGTCTTACCTATACGGTCAATACGGATGATGTAAACGATTTTCGTGCAGGTAATATCCCGGAAGCCCTGGAGGTGCTGATGGGACCGCGTACCAGTACGCAGTCGAGTTTTCAGATGATCAACGGAAAGACTTCCAGCTCTTCGTCGGTTACCTTTACCTATATCGTCTGTGCTAACAAAGCTGGAAACTATACCATTCCTGCCGCACGTGCTGTGGCAGCAGGAAAGCAGATCCACTCCAACGTATTACACATCAGGGTGTCGGGCTCTGCCTCGTCTTCACAGCAAGGCCGTGGTCAACGCTCGGAGAATCATGGTTCTGCCATGAGCAACCGCATCACGGGTAATACGCTCTTTATGAAGGTTAGCGCCAACAAGAGACGCGTCCACGAACAAGAGCCTATCTTGCTGACCTATAAGGTCTATACCTTGGTCAATCTGACCTCGCTCAATGGTAAGATGCCTGATCTGAAGAGCTTCTATACCCGTGAGGTTCCGCTACCACAACAGAAGAGTTTCCATGTCGAGACCCTCAACGGACGTCCTTATCGTACCGTTACCTGGCAACAGTATGTGATGTTCCCGCAGACCACAGGACGCCTTGAAATTCCAAGTTTGGATTACGAGGGCATGGTGATGCTTGAAAACCGCGACGTCGATCCCTTTGAAGCCTTCTTCAACGGAGGTTCGGGATATACAGAGGTCAAGAAGATTATCAAAGCGCCGGGACTGACCATTACCGTAGATCCGTTGCCTGCACGTCCTACCAATTTCTCTGGTGGAGTAGGAACGTTCTCGCTATCTGCCTCTCTCGACAAACAAGAGGTCAAGGCCAACGATCCCGTGACCATGCGTATTGTCGTGAGTGGAGTGGGTAATATGAAGCTCATCAAGCAACCGGCTGTCGAACTGCCCAAGGATTTCGACCAGTATGATGCGAAGATTACCGATAAGACAAAACTCTCTACCAACGGTATTGAGGGTAGCATGATCTACGATATCCTCATCGTACCTCGCCATCAAGGCAATTACGAACTGAAACCTATCGAGTTTGTGTATTTCGATACCAAGACGGGCAGTTATAAGACGTTACGCTCACAACCCTTTACCTTGAAGGTTGCTAAGGGTAGTGGCAGTTCGTCGTCAACCTTTGCTAGCGAAGAACTGCAACAAGTCAATAAAGACATCCGCTTTATAAAGACCGGAGAGGTCAATCCCAGAATGTTGGGCGACACCTTCTTCGCGTCAACAGCCTACTGGACTGTCCTTGTTGTCCTGCTGGGCATCTTCGTTACCCTGTTTGTAGCATTTCGCCAGCGAGCCATCGATCAGGCTAACGTAGTGAAGATGCGTGGCAAACGGGCCAACAAGGTGGCCATACGACGACTTCGTACAGCCGCCAAACTCTTGAAGGCCGACAAGCAGAATGAGTTCTACGACGAGGTGTTGCGTGCCCTTTGGGGATACGTGGGCGATAAACTCAATATTCCTGTTGCCGAACTTTCACGCGAGAATATCAGCCAGCGCCTTGGCGATCGTCAGGTAGATGGCGAAACTATCAAACTCTTCATCGGAGCCCTTGATGAATGTGAGTTTGCGCGCTACGCTCCTGGTGATGCGCATGGTAATATGAACAAGGTGTATGAAGCTGCCATAGAGGCTATTACATATATCGAAAAAGGAAGAGAGGTGAAGTCATGATAAAATATGCTATACAACATACCACAGCTGCCAAACGCTTTGTTGGAACAATAGCCTTGGGATGCTGTCTCACGCTGATGTTGATGATGCCGTTGACGCTACAAGCGCAAAAGGTGACGAAGGCTGATGCCGATAGCGCCTATACCCATGAGCGCTACCAGCAGGCCATCCATATCTACGAGGAATTGCTCAAGCAAGGGGAGGATGCCGACCTCTACTACAACCTGGGTAATGCCTGGTATCGTACCGATAATATCACACGGGCTATTCTCAATTATGAGCGTGCACTACTCCTTTCGCCTGGCGACGAGGATATTCGTTTCAACCTACAGATGGCACAATCAAAAACCATCGATCGCATCACACCGGAAACGGAGATGTTCTTCGTCACCTGGTACCATTCCCTGGTCAATCTCATGAGTGTTGACGCATGGGCATGGTTGGCGCTTGTCTCGTTGGCGCTTGCCATCATACTGGCGTTGGTCTATCTCTTCGTAGATCGCGTGTGGATGCGAAAGACGGGATTCTTCGGCGCTCTCGCCTTGCTGATGATATTCTTCTTGGCCAACCTCTTTGCTTGGCAACAGCGCGACAAGCTCCTGCATCGTGATGGAGCCATCGTCGTGGCGCCTACCGTTTCGGTCAAGAGTACCCCGGCGAAAAACGGTACCGATCTGTTTACCATCCACGAAGGAACACGTGTCACCATCACAGACAATACGATGAAGGGATGGCGCGAGATACGCTTGGCAGATGGAAAGCGCGGATGGATTGCCGTAGAAACCATAGAGATTATTTAGGCTGTAACCCACATGGAAACAATCATTCAGTTTGACCAGCAATTGTTGTTGATGCTCAACGGTAGCGACTCATTGTTTGTTGACCAACTGGCAGTAATCCTGACCAATGCCCGTACGTGGATTCCACTCTATATCGCATTATTCTATATGGTGCTGCGATGCAACAATAGCGTTTCACAGGTGCTTTTGGTATTAGGCGCAGCAGGCCTCTGTGTGGTGTTGGCAGGAACCATCGACGACACCATTGTCAAACCGTTGGTTGCCCGATGGCGACCTACCCACGACCCACAGATAGGTATCCTCGTTGATGTCGTCAACGACTATCGTGGCGGCAACTACGGTTTCTTCTCCGCCCATGCCGCCAATACGTTTAGTTTGGCGGTCTTCTTCTCGTTATTGACACGCAACCGCATCCTATCGTATTTTCTGATAGGCTGGTCGTTGGTCAACTGTTGGACACGCATATACCTTGGCGTGCATTATCCTGGCGACATCCTTGTCGGTCTGCTCTGGGGCGGACTGGTAGGCTATGGCGTCTATCGCCTCTATCTCCGTGTTGCGAAACCCGTAGCCTATGGCATGTATTTCTGCGAGATACCCGTCCTTGTCCTTGTCCTGACAGCCTTCTGTGCCGTACTCTACAGCCTCGTTTGTTCATAACAAGGCGGTCCAACCGTCTCGATAGACTGAAACAAAGAATGAACGACGAGAGACGATATCGTTTGTAATCCTCGTTTTCAACGGTTGGAAGTTGGGGTAGGGAGAACCTTTTCACGTATAACTTTATAAAGAAAAGTTTTGTGATTTCGTTTTTTATTAGTATCTTTGCATCCGCTTAAACAAAAAGGCGTTCTTTGAATGTTGCCGATATGGCTCAGTTGGTAGAGCAACGCATTCGTAATGCGTGGGTCGCCGGTTCGAGTCCGGCTATCGGCTCATTTCATACAGGAGTTAGAACCTATGTTCTGACTCCTGTTGTCTTAAAAGGCACATTATTTTTCTCCATGCGGATTTAGCTCAGTTGGTAGAGCATTGGCTTCCCAAGCCGAGGGTCGCGGGTTCGAGTCCCGTAATCCGCTCCTTTTTTATCTCCCCCGAAAAAGTCACACGGAATTTTTTTATCCACGGAACATACGGAATTTTTTTATCCACGGATCACACGGAAAAGATTCTAGTTAAATTCTCTTAAAGATTTTCGTAGGATGATAAAGACCACTCCATCAGAATTCAGACTTCAGACGTCATCTTAGTTAAAGATTATTTTTAAAGATTTTCGTTAAGATTTCGAGCCGTAAGGCGATCCATAATAAAACCCTTCCCAGAAGCGAGGTATTCGAGCGCATTTTGGTCAAGGATTTTTATTAAAGATTTTGTTTCCGCATAAACTCCGTCTAAGATCCGATGATTGATTTCTTGCGAAGCAATATCTTAAACAAGATTTCCTCCAAAGATTTCTAGCCTTCAGGCTACCCCAAAAAACATCCGTCTAAATTCTGATGATTGATTTCTTGCGAAGCAACCCCAAAAACATCCGTCTAAGATCCAATGATTGAGTTCCGTGCGACATTAGAAGAATCCGCATCATCTGTGTGCAACCTTTTACCGGATGGCAGAAGGGCAGAGGTCGCGCAGGAAGCAATCAGCACAATGGGGCTTGCGAGCCGTACAAACGTAACGACCATGGAGCAACAGCCAATGGTGAGCAAGGGGAATATCGGCAGAAGGTATGATGCGCATGAGTTGACGCTCAACCAACAAAGGAGTAGAGGCAGACCTCGTGACGATACCTAACCGATGGCTGACGCGGAACACATGGGTATCTACAGCCATGGCAGACTGTCCGAATGCCACACTCAACAGCACATTAGCCGTCTTACGACCCACGCCGGGAAGCGTCAGAAGATCTTCCATCGTCGCAGGAACCTCCCCATTGTGATGCGTCATCAATTCACGAGCCATCTCAACCAGATGGGCAGCTTTGGCATTGGGGTACGATACGCTCCTGATGTACTCATAGACCTCATCGGCTTCTGCTTCTGCCAGACTGCGTGCATCAGGATATTGTTTGAAAAGAGCAGGCGTAACCTGGTTAACGCGTTTGTCGGTACATTGTGCACTAAGCATTACCGCCACAAGTAGTTGGAAGATGCTGCCAAACTGCAATTCCGTTGTTGGATTGGGCATCTTCTCGCGAAATCTCGCAAAAATCAAAGCATCACGTTCATTCTTTTTCATATTCGTTGTTTTATCTTACACGGTCACACGGAATTTTTTTATCCACGGATTACACGGAACACACGGAAAAAATTCTAGTTAAAGATTTTGTTTTGTGTTGCTTACGCAAGAAATCTTAGAGGAAATCTTCATGTAAAATCTAAGGACCTAAACGGTCCAGAAATCTATTTAATAATATTGTTATCTTCCTAAAATATTTCTTGCCGTAGGCAACATCTTAAACAAGATTTCCCCCAAAGATTTCTAGCCTTCAGGCTACCCCAAAAACATCCGTCTAATATCCGTTTAAATTGGCATACGCCTTTGTTTTCTCGCCATGGCATAATTAAAGCGAGCATTATTCTGCTCATGGCTTAACGAAAACAATCCGATGATTTCATCCATGTGACATTTTATTGAGTTCCTTTTTGAATCTGATGTAGTATAGGAATCCCGCGATGGTCAGACCAAAGGGGAAAGCCGTCCAGATGCCATAGATGCCCAGATCGCAGATAAAGCCGAGGGTATATCCCAAGGGAAGGCTGACCACGAAATAGGCGATAAAGGCATAGGTCACCATCGGTTGTACGCAGGCTATTCCACGTAAGGCATTGGCAAACGCGTATTGCATGCCGTCGCCAAACTGATAGAGCGCCAAGATGAGAATCAACCCCGACACATACAGTTGCACCTCGATATTCTCGCTGAACAAACCGCCGATATGGTTGCGGAACAGCAAGATTGGGATGCTCAGCACGAAGGAGATAAAGAGGTTCAGACGGAAACCATCCATCGCATTAGCCTTCACGGCAGCAAAGTCGCGTTGTCCCACGAAATGGCTGACGCGTATCGCCATGGCAGCTGCCAATCCCGACAGAATCAGGTAGAACAGTTGCGAGATGGTAATCATCACCTGATGGGCAGCCAAAGGAATCGTACCCAACCATCCTGCCATCACACAACTCAGACTGAACGCAGCACTCTCCATGCCGAGTTGCAAGGCAACAGGCCAGCCCAAGCGGTTCATTTCTATGAAATCCACTTTGTTGATAGGATAGGAGAGGAAGTGGAGGCGATAGGTCTTGTAGCGTCGGCAGGAGAGCATCACGCCAACGAGGACGAGAGCCATGAAGACACGCGACCCTAATGTGGCAATACCGGCACCCAGGAGTCCCATTACAGGAAAACCGCCCACGCCATAGATGAGAAGCCAGTTGAAGAGAATATTCAGCAGGTTACCGCCCACCATGGTCCACATCGCCACTTTGGTTTGTGCAATACCGTCAAAGAATTGTTTCAGCGTGTTGAAGAGACCGACAAAGAGGATGCTCGCCAGATTGACCAGGAAATACGGCCGGATGAGCGACAGCAGTTCGTCAGGTTGTCCGATGTGTTCAAGATTGAAATAGAGGAAGGTCATGACGGCTGTAAACAGCAAGCCGACAACACCGTTGGCCACAAGAGAGTTTTTCACTTTTCCTCCTACGGCTTCGTTTTGCCCCATACCGTAAAGACGTCCTACGACAGGCGTCAGTCCGTAGGAGAAACCCATATAGGCGATAAGAACAAGACCGAAGATATTGTTGACCAGGCCGGCGGCAGCCAGTTCTTCTGTGCTGTGATGACCTATCATGAGCGTATCGGCAAAACCGAGTACGATGGTGCCCAACTGGCCGATGATAATGGGAATGCCCAGCACGAGCAGTTCGCGGTAATGATGTCGTTGTTGTGATGTTGTAAGCGTCATTTCTTTCCGAGTTTGTCAGTCTGCGGGCCATTACCTGTGAAAGCCCAAATATGGGAGCCGGCAAAAAGTCTGTCGGCTCCCATATCGTATAGAGAGAGGGAGTGGGAACTCCCTGAGTATGTTATTATTTAGCAGCGTTGATGCGTTTCTTCACCTTATCCACGTAGGCATCGATGGTAGCAACAGCCACGATATTCACCACGTCGCGCACGCTGGCTCCGAAGTCGATGAAGTGGATAGGTTTGTTGAGTCCCATCTGGATCGGGCCGATAATCTCGACGTCCGCATCCAGCATCTGCAGCATCTTATAGCTTGAGCGTGCTGATGAGAGGTTGGGGAATACGAGTGTGTTCACATCCTTACCATGCAGGCGACTGAAAGGATACTGTTCGTCGCGGAGTTCGCGGTCGAGGGCAAAGCCCAGCTGCATCTCACCGTCGATAGCCAGTTCAGGATATTGCTGCTGCATGATTTCCGTAGCCTTGCGCACTTTCTGTGCCCCATCAGAAGTAGAGCTGCCGAAGTTAGAGTGAGAAATCATCGAGATAACCGGTTTCTCGTTGAAGAAGCGTACGCTGGTAGCCGCCAGACGTGCGATATCAACAAGTGCGTCGGTATCAGGATTCTCGTTCACCATGGTATCGGCAATATATAGGGTACCTTTCTGAGAGTTGATGATATGCATCGAACCGAAATGCTTGTATTCCGGACGGATGCCAATTACCTCTTTTGCCACCTTGATAGTGTTGCTGTATTTGGTATAGAGACCTGTGAGGAAAGCATCAGCCTCGCCAGTCTCCACCATCATCATACCGAAGTAGTTGCGTTCAAACATCTTATCGTTAGCCTCCTGGAAGGTGTATCCGTCGCGCTGGCGTTTCTCGGTCAGGATACGTGCATAACGCTCGCGGCGCTCCTGCTCGTCAGGATGACGCAGGTTGATAATCTCGATACCGTCGAGGTTGAGGTCCAGCTGTTTGGCCAATTTCGCAATCACCTCGTCGTTACCCAGCAGGATGGGGTGGCAGATGCCTTCAGCCTTCGCCTGTACGGCAGCTTTCAGCATAGTGGGGTGTACAGCTTCAGCAAATACCACACGCTGTGGATGAGCCGAGGCAGTAGCGTAGAGCTTCTGAGTCAGTTTAGTCTCCTGACCGAGCAATACCGACAGCGAACGCTTGTATTCATCCCAGTCCTCGATGGTCTTGCGAGCCACACCACTCTCGATGGCAGCCTTGGCAACGGCAGCACTCACCTCTGTGATGAGACGAGGGTCAACAGGTTTCGGAATGAAGTACTGGCGACCGAAGGTGAGGTTGTTCACCTTATAGACATCGTTGACCACGTCGGGTACAGGCTGTTTGGCAAGATCGGCAATAGCGTGAACGGCAGCCAGCTTCATCTCTTCGTTGATGGCGGTAGCGTGAACGTCGAGTGCACCACGGAAGATGTATGGGAAACCAATCACGTTGTTGATCTGGTTAGGATAGTCAGTACGACCTGTTGACATCAAGGTGTCGGGACGAGCCTCCATGGCATCCTCGTATGAGATCTCAGGTACGGGGTTAGCCAAGGCGAAGATGATAGGATCTTTAGCCATCGACTTCACCATATCCTGCGAGAGCACGTTACCCTTCGACAGACCAACGAAAACGTCGGCTCCGTTGACAGCCTCTTCCAAGGTATGCACATCACGACGATCGGTAGCAAAGTATTTCTTCTGTTCGTTCAGGTTCTCGCGGTCAGAAGTGATCACACCCTTCGAGTCGAGCATCAGGATGTTCTCCTTTTGAGCGCCGATAGCCATATAGAGTTTGGTACAAGAGATGGCAGCAGCACCCGCGCCGTTGACCACGATCTTCACCTTTTTAATATCCTTACCAATCACTTCAAGGGCATTTTTCAGTCCGGCAGCAGAAATGATAGCCGTACCATGCTGGTCGTCGTGCATCACGGGGATGTCGAGAGTACGCTTCAGGCGCTCCTCGATATAGAAGCACTCAGGCGCCTTGATATCCTCAAGGTTGATACCGCCGAAGGTAGGCGCAATCTTCTCTACCGCTTCACAGAATTTCTCAGGGTCCTTCTCAGCCACCTCGATATCGAACACATCGATGCCGCCATAGATTTTAAACAAGAGGCCCTTACCCTCCATGACGGGTTTGCCGCTCATGGCGCCAATATCACCCAGTCCAAGAACAGCCGTTCCGTTAGAGATTACAGCCACGAGGTTTCCTTTGTCAGTATATCGATAGGCAGCCTCAGGGTCTTGCTGGATCTCAAGACACGGATAGGCAACACCAGGAGAGTAGGCGAGCGACAGGTCTGTCTGTGTACGGTAAGCCTTGGTAGGCTTCACTTCAATTTTTCCAGGACGGCCAGCCTCATGATAGTTGAGGGCGGCCTCTTTAGAGATTTTTACCATAATAATATAAGTAGCTTTACGTTTGTTCCATTAAAAACAGCACAAAATTACAAAAAATGAGCGAAAATACATCAACCTTTTTAATCTTTTTAGTAACTTTGTGGGCAAAATGGTTACTTATGCAGGAAATAACAAGAGATTTGACTGATTATCGTATAGGATTAAGGGATAAGATACTGGAAACAGCCATGGCTGCGTTTGAGAAAAAAGGTGTAAAGGCGGTTAAGATGGACGACATAGCAACAGCCTTGTCCATATCCAAGCGCACCTTATATGAAATATATGATGACAAAGAGGCTTTATTGTATGAAGGCATCAGCAAGCGCGACCGTCTGCGTCACGACCAGATACAATCCTATGCCAGCAAGGGTCATAATGTGATGGAGATACTGAAGGAAGCCTATCGCGTCAATAGTAACGCCTCCCGCAATATCTGTCCTGCATTCTACGAAGACATCCATCGCTATCCTAAGATAGAGCAATACATGCAGAAAGTCAGGGCCCAGAAGTGCGCCGAGATATTAGATTTCATGCATTTAGGTGTTGAGCAAGGTTTCTTCCGTTCCGACATCAACTACAATCTCTTTCTTATCCTTTGTGACTCCGTCACCGATGCCATCATCGAAAACAAGCTCTTGTCAACCTATACCATGGACGAGCTCTACTACAATTTCTTCCTTGTTCCCCTCCGTGGTGTATGCACAGAAAAAGGCCTGCAACTGGTAGCGGAAACCTGGAAATAGCCTTGCACACGGAGTTTATAGGTTAAAGGTTAAAGGTTATAGGTTAAAGGTTATGTTTCGTGTTGCTTGCGCAAGAAATCTTGGAGGAAATCTTCATGTAAAATCTGAGGACCTAAACGGTCCAGAAATCTATTTAAGATAGCTATCTCCCTAAAATATTTCTTGCGAAGCAACCCCCAAAAAATCCACGGAACACATGGAGAACACGGATTCTAGTTAAAGATTATTCTAAAGATTTTTGTTAAGATGTCGAGCCGTAGGCGATCCAAAATAAAGTCCTTCCCAAAAGCGAGGAACTCGAGCGCATTCTCGTAAAGGATTTTTATTAAAGATTTTGTTTTTATCCATTTTGAATGATATATTATTTCTTGCGAAGCAACATCTCATTAAAGATTTCCTCCAAAGATTTCTTGCGCTCACGCAACCCCCAAAAAACATCCGTCTAACATCCGTCTAATATCCGATGATCCGATGAATCCGATGATCCTAAATTATTTTTTGCATCAGAAAGTGGCGAAATCGGGCTATTTTTCTTAATTTAACGTGTGGAATGGTGGAATTTTGAAGAATTTATATAAATTTGCATCAAACGATAATAAATATTATATGGAGCAAGACTTGAATCGCATCAAGTTAGTCCTTGTCGAAAAGAAGAAGACCGGGAAATGGCAACCACAAGAAATAGGCGTATCAGAGTGTACTATGTCAAGATGGACTAGTAATAAAGCTCAGCCTAACCTCAGTTTTATGCCATTGCAAAACTGCTTGGTGTCGAAATGAAAGATCTGTAAAGAAGCAAAACCAAGTTCTTCTCCTAACCAAGACGTTAAAGTAATGTATATATGGATAAAGGCCAATTTTTATTATATCAAACTCCTGACGGCGATTCACAGATAGAGGTGAAGCTGCAAAACGATACTGTCTGGCTCTCACTCGACCAGATGGCAGAGTTGTTTCAACGTAATAAGTCCACAATCTCACGACATATAAAAAATGTATTGGAGGATGGGGAGTTGGACGAAAAAGAGGTAGTTGCATTTTTTGCAATAACCACTAAGCATGGTGCTATTGAGGGAAAAGTACAGGAGCACCAAGTCGCTTTCTACAACCTCGACATGATAATCAGCGTAGGTTATCGTGTACATTCATACCGTGGTGTTCAGTTTCGTATATGGGCAACCAAGGTACTGAAGGAGTATATAGTAAAAGGCTTCGCCATGAACGATGACCTGTTGAAGAGAGCAGGAGGTGGCAATTACTTTGACGAGCTGCTTGCAAGAATACGTGACATCCGCTCCAGTGAGAAGGTGTTCTATCGTAAGGTATTGGAGATTTATGCCCTCAGTATCGACTATGACCCACGAGTGGAAATGACACAAAAGTTCTTCAAGACAGTACAGAACAAGATGCACTATTCGATTCATGGTCACACGGCGGCGGAAATAATATATGAGAGAGCCGATGCAGAGAAAGACTTTATGGGACTTACAACGTGGTCAGGAGCTATGCCGACTAAGCCCGAAGCGGAAATAGCCAAGAACTATCTCACCCACGAAGAAATCAAGTCCTTGAACCGCATCGTGAGCCTGTATCTTGACTTCGCCGAAATGCAAGCCGAGGAACACCGCCCAATGTATATGAAGGACTGGATAAACATTCTCGATGACTTTCTCCGTATCTCCCGAAAAGACATTCTCACCCATGCAGGCAAAATCTCCGCCAAACTTGCCAAAGAGAAAGCCAACCAGGAATACGACAAATTCAAGGAGCGTACCAAGAACAACCTCTCACTTGTAGAGATTCACTTTTTGGAGAACTTTGAGCGTGAGCAGAAAAGGTTGTTGGGAGAAAAAGACAACATTAAGTGAAGTCCCATCAAGTGTCCCCCTGTTTCCGGGAAATTTTATCCACGGAACACATGGACTACACGGATTCTAGTTAAAGATTCTTGTAAAGATTTTTGTTAAGATTTCGAGCATCTCCGATGCGATCCAAAAAAAACCTTCCCAGAAGCGAGGAACTCGAGCGCATTCTCGTCAGGATTTTATTTAAAGATTATTATTTCTGGCCAAAGGCCATATTTCATTAAAGATTTCCTCCAAAGATTTCTTGCCGTAGGCAACCCCCAAAACATCCGTATAAATTCCGTCTAAATTCCGATGATCCGATGATCCATGAGCCATTTCTGGCAGAAAAAGCCTAAAAACTTGCATAAAAGAGAAATATTGCTTATTTTTGCAAACGGATTTAAACCACAGACAGATGGGAACATATAAGTATCAAGCAGAAATAGACGCATTGATACAACAAGGAGTAAAGATGCCCGAAGTTGTAAAGCCAAACGATTTGAAAGGATTCAGATTCGTTTTCAGCTCAGATATGTCCAAAAGCTACTTACCCAACTACATCATGAAGCCTCAGCGTGCCATCATGAATGGACAAAGAAAAGTCGATGTTGGTGGATATGCTTTGTCTTGCTTTACCGAAAAGGAAAAAGCCATTAAGTTCTATCACTTACTTGCTAAGAATATGAGAAACATATACAAAGCCATTGGTGATAGTATTTCTTCTGGAATTGTTTCCAATAACGATGGAAACATCACACCCCCAGCCAGTAACGGACATTATAACCTATTTGAGTTTCCATCATGTGACTTATCCAAAACATTTAAATTAGAGGAGGACAAATTATGAAAACAATAAAAGGTATAAGCATCAGGAATCGTAATTTCGACAAGTTCAAGAAAGTGGCCGATCTTATATATTTTGATGGACCATTGTTGTCACACTATGTAACTATCAATGGCGACAACTATCTCTTCTATTGGATAGACCAAGATGATGCAGACAATCGTTGGATGTTCATCAGAACCGATTACGACACCATCCAGAAGTACACCCAAAAAAAGCAGACATTACGTAATATTTTAAGTTCGCCATTAGACGACATAGTATATACTGTTGATATAGATAACGAAGGACATCATCACAATTTCCAAGCCCATTCCATAGAAGATTTTCCAGAGGATTATCTCCCCTCTGAAGATTCTTATTATGAATTTGAACCTGAAGATGTAAATAAAGAAAACTTATCCATAGCAGAAATGAGTGGCAAAAAACTCGATTGGTTCCGCAAAGTCTGTGCTGCGGTACTATAATACTTTTTACACTAGTGTCCACTAAATAAATTTAAGACTTAATTCTCTTACAGTTTGTAACTTCTCGGCAGGTTCGCTTTTGCCGAGCAAATCTACGAGAGGGGTTCTGTCCAACAATGAGACAGATAAAATTCTT
>NZ_NPJB01000097.1:0-583 GCF_002251345.1 Prevotella sp. P4-119
AGAGAAGCAGGCGGCAGGGGATGGCGATGCGCACAGGGAAGAGGAAACGGCTGGCCGCGGGCGCCCTGGCACTGGCGCTGGCAGCATGCGGCGGCGAAGGCACCCGGCAGCCCGCCACCCCCACGGGCGTCGCGAAGTTCACCACCATCGATTTCGGCCATGTCGCCGATTATTCGCCGGCAGGCCTCCCCGCCTATTTCGACCGTACCGTGACCGTGCTCGACAACAGCCCGGCGTCCAACCCGATCGACGACAAGGTGGCGACGCTCGGGCGCGTGCTGTTCCACGATCTGCGGCTGAGCACCAACAACCGGGCCTCGTGCTCGGGCTGCCATCAGCAGGCGATCGGCTTCACCGATTCGATGCGGTTCAGCAACGGCATCAGCACCGCGGCAACCACCGATTTCCACGCGATGCGGCTCGGCAATCTCCGCTATTGGCAACCCGGCTCCACGTTCTGGGATCGGCGCGCGGCCAGCGTGGAGGCGCAGGCCAGCCATCCGTTCCACAGCCTGGTCGAGATGGGCTGGGGCGGGGCCGCGGGCGGCTTCGACGCGCTGATCCGGAAAATGAACCCGACGCA
>NZ_NPJB01000098.1:0-1160 GCF_002251345.1 Prevotella sp. P4-119
TGTAATCACTGCAGCTGCATGAGGTGCATATGACTCATTAAATGTAAGTAGTATTTTCATTGTATCTTGTTTTTGATCATTTCCATTATACGATTATGAAATAATTTCATTCCATTGGTAAATATAAAGAATCCAACATAAAAATATACGGTAGAAATAAGTAATAACAATATTGACCAATAGAAAACATCATAATAGTCAATAATATTTAACTTAATAACACTTACTATATAGTACAATATCATAAAAGAGACGACAGACAAAATTATTCTTTTAATATATGGTACAAAAAAACCATTAATACTATCAATGTTAAATCCAACTTTGAATAAATAATAGGGTTTCCATATATAAACGACTATAATATAGCTGAAAATTCCTCCCAAAAGAACTCCTCCAATTCCCCAGAATATACCTGCTACTATAGATACTAACAAATTAATTGTGCCTTCTGCAAATGGTGCCCATATATCTTGATATATTCCAAAACCATCTTTAAACGCATCTATTGTGCTTCTGTTGATAAAGAGCCACATATTCAATAGTATCAAAAACAGAATATCCTTACCTAACAGATATTTCGAAGAAAGCCATACTGTGATGAATGGTTCTGTTACTATAGACAAAACAAAGATAATAATTGTGGAGATGCACATTCTTGAGTCAATCAACTCCCAGAAAACACTAATCATTCTTTTAGAATCATTACTTGCTACTAAGTTTCCTATAGCTGCAGAAGTACTTGAAAAAGCTTGTGTCAACAGTATTTTGATATTATTTGTTATCGCAAGATAATTGCCATAGTAGGCTATAATTGTTAATGTACTAAAAGAATATATTATTAATGGAGAACAATAAAAGACTATATATCCTGCGACTTTGTGGACAAATAATTGCTTTGTTTTTTTTAAAACCTCAGGAAATTCCCTAATCAATATCCTCCCATTTTTATTACTTAAATCTAACCATGGATATTCATCTTTGATAACTTTATTAAGCCAGATACTACCTATAATGCTTCCTAATAGGGTAGTTGAAACATACAAATAGAATGGATAAGATGAATATGGAAGATAAAAAATTAGGAAAACTTTGAATAATATACTTGTCAATTGTGTTACTCGCGTAACCTTATAGGTTTTCTGATCTGCAGCCAGTAC